>JALTPW010000797.1 GCA_026999335.1 Chromatiales bacterium | reverse complement strand
CCGCAGCGTTTCTACCGCGGCTTTAACAACTGGCGTCTATCTCCCGTTAGCCGTGAGATCGCCGGCGTGTCGCTGTTCTTCGCCGGCATGACGGGCTACGCTGTGTTAAGTGTGGCCCACGACTATCTGGGCTGGGGTTTTCTGCCGGCGTTGGCCAGTCTCGCCGCCGCTGCCGCGGTGGTCGGTGGTCTGTTTGGTTTTTACTACATGTACAAACTGTACCGTATTCCGGCACGCCCCTACTGGAACCATTGGCAGACCGCCAGCAGCTTCGTTGGCAGTGCGCTGTATCTGGGTGCCAGTCTCATCGCCGTGGTCGGCATCCTGGTGCTGGGTGTGGACGCCGCGCAGGAACTGCTGCGGCAGATGGGCCTGCTGGTGGCCCTCGGTCTGTTGCTTGAAGGTGTTGGCCTCATCGCCCACGCCAGTGACCTCAAGGCCGGCGGTGGCGAGGGCGCCGCCTCCCATGCCGAGCAGGTCAGTCGCTACGGCAAGGCTTATCGGCTGCGCAACGGGCTGCTGGCTGCGAATCTCGTTGCCGCCTTGGGTATGACCGCCCTTGGTCTGCCCGGCGCCGCTATCTGGCTGGGGTTGATCCTGTTGGCATCGTTGCTGGTCATGGGCATCTTTGGCCGCGCCCTGTTTTTTGTACTGGTGATCCCCACCACCATGCCCGGCGCCTTTTTTTGGCGCAACCGTGGTTTTCAGGAACACGCCCGCGAGACGGGGCTGGCCAATCTGCCACAGGTGGGTGTGGTGCCGGACGGGCATTGAATCGAGCGTGTCTCTATGATTTACCGCAGAGGTGCAGGGGAGCGGTAGGAGCGGGCCATGCCCGCGATGGTTTTTTACCGCAAAAGCAGGGGTTTTTAAAACGCTAATCATCGCGGGCATGGCCCGCTCCTACGGGAGGAGTGATCCCCAAGGGGTCATCGGGATCGGCACCCTCCATGAAGGGTTTGCGCCGGTCACGGCTGGTGAGTTGATAAACGAAGTCCATCTGAACAGCGAAAAAGTGATCGGGGAAGGGTGGGTCGTTATTGTGTTCGCTCGCGGCGTAGCGGTAGGTGGGTGTGGTAGCGGACAGGCATTGAATCGACCGATTGACCGCAAAGGGACAGGGGTAGGAGCGGGCCATGCCCGCGATGGTTTTTTACCGCAAAAAGCAGGGGTTTTTAAAACGCTAATCATCGCGGGCATGGCCCGCTCCTACGGGAGGAGTGATCCCCAAAGGGTCATTGGGATCGACACTCTCCATGAAGAGTTTGCACCGGTCACGGTTGGTGAGTTGATAAACGAAGTCCATCTGAACAGCGAAAAAGTGATCGGGGAAGGGTGGGTCGTTATTGCGTTTGCTCGCGGCGTAGCGGTAGTGGATGTGGTCGCGGACGGGCATTGAATCGAGCGTGTCTCTATGATTTACCGCAGAGATGCAGGGGAGCGGTAGGAGCGGGCCATGCCCGCGATGGTTTTTTACCGCAAAAAGCAGGGGTTTTAAAACGCTAATCATCGCGGGCATGGCCCGCTCCTACGGGAGGAGTAATCCCCAAAGGGTTGTCGGGATCGACACCTTCCATGAAGGGTTTGCGCCGGTCATTGTTGGTGAGCTGATAGACGAAGCCCATCCAGTTGTTGATGATGGCCTCGCCGGTGTCGTGCCAGGTATTGTGCAACTGGCTGCTGATCAGGGCCTCGGGAAAGACTGGTGGCGTCTCACCGCTGGCCAGTGCGGTGACCAGCTGAGCCTGGTGTTCATCGAGCATGGCCCGCGCCTGAACAGCGAAAAAATAATCGGGGAAGGGTGGGTAGTCATTGCGTTTGCCTGCGGCGTAGCGATCCACTTCGCGCTTGTATTCCTTCAGCAGACTCACCGTGTCGTATTCCGGGTGACCCTGAAAATAGACAGTGCGAAAACCGTCGCCGCTCACCGCCAGGTGTACGCCGTTGTCCACGCTTTCCACCAGTACATGCAGGCCGGCGGCCTCGAACTGTGCGCGGGTGATTTCATTGAAGCGCGAATGGGGCACGTCGAAACGGGTGTTGACGTCGTTGACCAATGGATGGCGGCGATCCACCACTTCGTGCGTAAACACCCCCCAGCGTTTGGCCGGCAGATGCCGGCGTTTCTGCCCGTGGCGCAACTGCAGCACGGCGTGGGTGGCGAGGCAGGAGCAGAGCGTGGAGGTGACGTTTTCCCATGCCCATTCGGCCACTTCGCCCAGGGGTTCCCAAAACGGCTCCAGGGTTAAATCCGGCTGAGTGACGTTCACACCGGTAATGATCAGTGCATCCAGTCCGTCCTGCTTTAGTTGTTCGAAACGGTCGTAGTACTTTTCGATGTGCGCGGTAGCTTTTTCACCACGTGGCAGTTCGGGTAGTGTAAACGGGTGCAGGTAAAACTGCGCGATCTGGTTGCTTTCGCCCACCAGACGGAAAAACTGCCGCTCGGTGGCCTCCAGCGCAGCGTCCGGCATCATGTTCAGCAGACCGATGTGCATCTCGCGGATATCCTGCCGCGCCGCGCGCTTCGGCGTGAGCACGTTGCCGCCTTCCTGCATCAGGCGGGTGAAGGTGGGGAGCTGATTGTGGGCGACCAGTGGCATGGTGGGTTGTCTCTTGGCTCAGGGCAGCTTGCAACGTAATTTTATAGGAGCGGCTTTGGTCGTGATTGCTATGGCAGCAAGTCATTTGCGGCTAACGCCGCTCCTACAATTTCCGCCTTTCGATGGCGCGTGTCACCAGAGCGAGGAAGTCATCGGTGCTTTTTACCTGCGCCAGTTCCTCAGTGGTAACGGTGTAGCCCTGCTGCTCGGCGATGGCATTGTAGCGCGGGATACGCGCATAGAACAGGCGTGGAAAAATCCAGCGTACAAAGTCGTCGGGCTCGACCTGGGCGACGTATTGCAGACCATATTTCCGCAGATAAAGGGCCATCTGCTCATCGAGAAACTCTCTGCGGTAATAGAGTGGCTTGGGGGCAAGCTTGGCGCGTTCGATGAGTTCGTGCTCGTCATGTTCGGTGGCCTTGATGTAGAGGATCAAGGTGTGTTCGGCCAGCATCTCGATGACCTCCGGGCTATCCAGTTCACACACGCTGCCGCCGGCATCGTTGATGAAATGTTTGTAACCGTAAATAGACTTCGCCTTGTCGATGAAAGCCGGTACGTCATTCATGGCGGCGATCTCGGCCTCGTGGTGCAGGCGCTGGCGGCGTTTGAATTCCTCCAAGGGTAGGCCGCCGTGTTCCGGGTTGCCCACCTTGCCGAGAAAGCTGGCCACCGGCTTGAGGTGATCGACACCGATGTTGTTGCGAATATAGATGGAGTCTGAACGCAGCAGGTCACGCAGAAAAGGCACCTGCATGGCCTGTTGCTTGATATTGTCGAGAATCGCCTCGTCGAGGTAGCGGGTGCCGATGCGGTAGTCACCGGAATAGTGAAACCAGCCGTTCTGGCGCAGGAGGGCGGAGAGGCGGGTCTTGCCCACGCCCGACATGCCCAGCAGGGTGACGGACTTGTGCTCCCATTGCTGGAATTCGGCGGCGGTGAGTTTCAAGGCTAGGGCTCCATGTTGTCGGGTGTGCGGGTGATTGATCAAGCGGATCGCGGGCATGGCCCGCTGCTACGGCTATTGTCGCCTGCGTCGGGGGTTTGTGCAAAATCTCAGTGCGTAGGTTGGGGTGAGGAACGAACCCCAACATTAACGGGATTGAATAAACACCGCTGTTGGGGTTCGTTCCTCACCCCAACCTACGGCCTGCTTTTTCTGCGAGTTTTGGGGTGTTCATACCTTGGTGGTTTTCCGTCGTGCGGCTTTTTGCAGGGTGCGGTTGATGACCCGCGAGGCGGCCACCTGGCCGAACACGGCGGTGACGAAGGTGGCCGAACCGTAGCCCATGTTGCAGTCCAGTGAAATACCGTGGATGCCGGGCTTCTGGTGGCTGACGCTGCCGTCGGCCTTGGGATAGACCTGCTGCTGGCTGGAAAACACGCACTCGATACCAAAATTGCGTTTCAGATTCTTGCTGAAGCCGAAGTCGCTGCGCAGGCGGTTGCGTACTTTGGCGGCCAGCGGGTCGTTGTAGGTCTGACGCAGATCCTTGACGTGAATCAGGGTGGGGTCGGTGAGCCCGCCCGCACCGCCGGTGGCGATGATGGGGATCTTGTTGCGCTTGCAGTGGTAGATCATTTGCGCCTTGAACTTGATGCTGTCGATGGCATCGATCACGTAGCCGTAACCGCGCGCCGGATCGAGATAGTCGCGCAGGTTGGCCGTGGTGAGAAAATCGTCGATGATCTCGCACTGGCTGTCGGGGTTGATTTGCTCGACCCGTTCGCGCAGCACGGCGGACTTTTTCAGGCCGTCGGTATTGGTCATGGCCGGTAGCTGGCGGTTGACGTTGCTCAGCGCCACGGTGTCGTAGTCGATCAGGGTCAGCCGGCCCACGCCAGTGCGCGCCAGCGCCTCCACGGCCCAGGAACCGACGCCGCCGAGGCCCACTACGCAGACATGCAGGTTTTGAATAATCGCTACGGCATCCGCGCCATAGAGACGGCGAATGCCGCCGAAGCGTTGTGCAAAGATATCGTTCACAGTATCGGTGCTCATGTCAGTTTCAGTAATCCGATGGCGTTGGCGGTGGTTTGCGTGGCAATGGCAGCGGCGTCTTCTTCACGCAGTCTGCTCAGGGCCGGTAGTAGCTCGGGCAGGTATTCCGGGCTGTTGCGTTGGCCGTGCTGGCTGGCCGGCGACATGTCCGGGGCATCGGTCTCCAGCACCATGGCCTCTAACGGTAATTCGCGGGCCAGACGGTGCAGCCGGTGTGAATGCTCATAGGTCAACATGCCGCCGAAACCCAGCTTGAAACCCAGATCCATGTACTGCCGTGCCTGTTGCAGGCTGCCATTGAAGGCGTGGCAGATACCGCCGCAGACACGGGCCTTGCGTAACAGAGCGAGGGTCTCGTCGTGGGCCTTGCGCACATGCAGCAGCACTGGCAGGCGGGCGGCACGGGCGATGTGCAATTGTGCCTCAAACAATGTCTTCTGCCGGCCACGATCCAGTGCCGGCAGCTGGAAGTCCAGACCGATCTCGCCCACGGCGACAGGCTTGTGGCGGGTAATCGATGTTTCCAGTGCCGGCAGGTCATCCGGGTGATGACTGTCGAGAAACATGGGATGCAGGCCCAGGGCGGGATAGAGTCCGGTCTCGGTCGTGCAAAGGGCGAGTAGCTTTTTCCACGCCACGGCGCTGATACCCGGCACGACGATATGGGTCACGCCCGCCGTGTGCGCACGGCCCAGCACGGCATCACGATCCTTGTCGAAGGCGGCTACGTCGAGATGGCAGTGAGTATCGATGAGTTGCATGGGACAATTCTACGCTATGCGTCAACCCGGCCAGAAAATCAAAAAATAACCGAAGTTGTAGAAACTGTGCAGGATGATGGCGGGAATAACGCTTTGATGACGGTCACGAAAGGCGCCGAAGACCAGTGAGGGAACGATAACGGCGGCGGCCCAAAGGGGCGGGTGGGCGATCAGGTGGACAACGCCGAATAGCAAGCTGGTTAGCAGATTGGCGTAGGTCAGGCCCAGAAATCGGGCTCGCAGTGGGTGATAGTTCAGCAGTTGTGGTTGCAGCAGGCCACGAAACAGCCATTCTTCCAAGAGCGGATAGAGGCCTGCCAGCAGCAGAAGCCGCCACCACTGAATCGGGCTGTTTTCTCCAACCAGGGTGCCGGGAAGCCATAAAAAGAGTAACAGCCACACCACCGGGCCGGCCAGCAGGGCCAGCCAGAACAGGCGGTCGCGGGATAGTTTTTCAGTTGTTGTTAGTGGGGTAGTCTTCATGGCGAGTTAGTGAGCCTACTTGATTCCCGTCAATACAGTCGATTCAATGGGTTCGTTTAGGATTGTTTTTTAAGCTGAATTTCCTGTTTAGTGTCAAATTGATAGTGAAGCGGTGAACCCCAACTTGCTGGTTCCTACATAAAAAAAGGCCTGTGCCCCACTTATCGCGGGGGCACAGGCCTGATCTTAGCGGGAGAGCGTTTTACTCGATGATGTGCAGCGCTACCCGACGGTTGGCCGCGCGACCGTCCTCACTGTCGTTGTCGGCAATGGGATCGCTCGGCCCGTAGCCCTTGGCCTGTAGACGCTCAGCGGCAATTCCCTGGGCAACCAGATAGTCACGCACAGCCTCGGCACGTTGTTGTGAGAGACGCACGTTGTAGTCATGGTTACCGGTGTTGTCGGTGTAACCCGCGATTTCCAGTTTGAGCTCCGGATTGCGACGCAGGGTTGTGACGACTTCATTGAGCACCCGGGGTGAATCGCCGATCAGTTCCGCAGAGGCCGTGGTGAAGGTCACACCCTTGAGGACGATGGTTTTTTGCAGTTTGCAGCCACGTGCGTCCACTGCCGTTCCGCTCGGCGTATTGAGGCAGCGATCCTGGCTGTCAGCCACGCCGTCGCCATCACTGTCGAGTTCGCAGCCCTGTGCATCGACGACCACCGTGGAGGGCGTATCGGGGCACTTGTCACGGCTGTCGGCGACACCATCGTGGTCACTGTCGAGTTCACAACCGCGTGGGTTGACTCTGGTACCCGCCGGTGTATTCGGACAACGGTCGTCGCTGTCGCTCACACCGTCACCATCAGCGTCACTGACAACAACGCAGCCCTGTGTATCCACTTGGCTTCCAGCTGCCGTATCCGGACAACGATCCTGGCCGTCGGCCACGCCGTCGCCATCACTGTCGCGCTCACAGCCCTGACGGTCGACCACGGCGCCAACGGCTGAGTTGGGACAGCGGTCTTCACTGTCGGCCACACCATCGTTGTCACTGTCCACGACGGCCGCGGGTTGTGGCTCAGCTTTCTTTTTGCTGGCGCCAAAACGTTTCAGCAGATTGATGGCAAAGAGCCGGGCGTCCGTGTCATAAAAATCGGCATCGATGCGCAGGGCAAGGCCGTCTTCGAAACCATATTCCACACCGGCGCCGAGCATGATGTGGTTTTCATTGTCACGCTCATAGGCGATGTCGGCATCGTTGAGCATGCGGCCCACACCGGCGCGGCCAAATATGCCCCAGCCGATGTGGGGCTGCTGGGCTTTATAGACGTAATATAGGGCGCTGAGGCCGAAATCCTTGTATTTCACTTCACCGTTGGGGGACAGCTCGGCCTTGCCCAGCCAGGAATAATAGCCTTCGAGTGAGAAGCGTTCGGTGAAGTCATAACCGGCAAAGATTTTGTAGCCGGTATCGTGTTTTTCATCCAGGCTAAAACCCGTTTCATCGGTGTCCGGGTCCATATGTGAGCGGCCAATACCCGCGCCCAGATACCACTGTTTTTCGAAACTGTTTGTTTGTGCAGAGTTGTCTGTGGCAATGGCCATTGGCGCAGTGAACGCCAGGGTCATGCCCAGCAGGCAGCCGGTGAGAGGTGTAATCAGATTCCTTGACATGGGTATTTGTTCTCCTTGGTTTATAGAAAGTTTAGGGGGTGTTGAAATCGTTGCGGGTGGATCTTCTGCGCCAGAGGGATAATAGCGCAATGAGCACCAATAGGGGCAGTAGGGGATCGACGGCGGTTCCGGGGCTGAGTGTACAGCCACCCAGCCCGCGCAGGCCAGTGCGCACTATTTTTGGTTGCTTGGCCGTGGCAGGGTCACGGTAGTCCGCGATGCCATTGCCGTTGCTGTCCGGCAGGTTCGGGATATTGCCGAGCAGGTCATCGTCCAGACCATCGTTATTGGCGTCGTTGAAATCGTCCACACGGCCATTGCGATCACGGTCGAAGGCGCCGGACTCTGACAGATCCGGGATGCCGTCGTTGTCGGAATCGAGGTCGCGGTAGTCCGCTGTGCCGTCGCCGTCGGTGTCGTAACGGGGCAGGGGTGTGGTTTCTACGCCATCATCGAAGCCGTTACCGTTGGTGTCTCCTGTCGCATCCTGGCGGGCATCGCCGTTGCTGTCCGTGCCGCCGGCTTCCACGACGTCTGTAATACCATCGTTGTCGCTGTCGAGATCACGGTAATCGGGCACGCCATCGTTGTCGCTGTCGGGGACGGTTGTACCACTGCCACCGGCAACACCATTGAAATCGACCGGCGGAGTGCCCGTACCGATGAGACCGTCGTTATCGTTGTCGCTGCGGCTGCCCTCGGTGACATCGGGGATGCCGTCGTTGTCGCTGTC
>JALTPW010000796.1 GCA_026999335.1 Chromatiales bacterium | reverse complement strand
TGTAGAGTTCCAGCGCATCTACATGGAAGGCTTCATTTCGGCGAACCAGCACATTGACTTTCAGTACTTCAAAGCTGAGGTTTTTTTGCAGTCCACGGATGCGATATTGCCGGTCGCCAAAGGCCATGTTGATTTCATGCTCGGATATATCGGCCTTGATGTCATCTGCCGGTTTGGGTTGGGGACTGGCGGTTGCCGGCTCTGGGATTTCCTTTTTAGCAGCCGATGCACAAGGATGTGCAAGTGTCGAGGGAGGTAGGAGGCCGGGAGCGACTAAAGGATTGGATGATTCTGGCTCAGTGATTGCCACTGGCACGGTAATAATTTCACCTGTTTCCGTATCGATAATTTCATCACTGGCGCAGCCAGTGTTCAGAGCTGGTGCTTGTCCTTTACTCATCCATTCTGCTGACCGCAACACTACACCCAAGCTCTTATTGGCTGGCTTTACCTGTAGTGCATACTCATTGGCATCCATACCTTTTGGAAACTGAACCCGGAAGCAATAAATGCCCTCAGCAATAAGCTTCTTTGCCAGTTGTTCAGCGGCATTATTTCCCGCTTCATCCCGATCATAGGCGATCAAGACACGTTGGATTCCGTGGCGTTTAAAGCGCTCCAGATGGTCATTAGTAAAACCCGATGTACCATAGCTGGCAGTGACATTTCGATATCCAGCAACCCAGAAGGTGAGTGCATCAATGAGGGATTCACACAGGATAATCTCATCTGTGGCCATCAAGGCTTCTTCATTGAACACACCCACATGGGAGGCAGGAAGGTAGAGATGCTGAGGTGTTCCTTTGCGGAGTTTCTTACCCAACAGCTTCCTGCCGTAGACCTCAGTGATGATCCCTTCCGGGCTGATCACCGGGATTACCAGCGAACCACTAAAATGCTCATGGCCACTTTTGCGCAGAATGCCGATTTCTTGTAATTGGCCACGTATCTCTGCCCCGGCTTTGCGGTTCTTCTCCGGCAGGCGATAGCCCAGGGTACGGTTGGCATAAGCCAGTTTGAACCGGTCAATCAGCTCAGCACTCTTCAAGCCCCGCTGCTCCAGATAGGCCAATGCCTCTGGGCTGTTTTTCAGGCACTCATGGTAGTAATCAATAACCCGTTTCAAGGTAGCTTGGTTATCGGGATTGGCCGCTAAAGGCTGGGGGTGCTTGTTGGTGGTATTGCGTGTTACCGGGGCAGATGGTACCGACAGGGCGACATCACCCTCTTTCAACAGCTCCACTGCATGACGGAAGCTCACGCCCTGGCGTTTCATTACCCACTGGATGACATCACCACCTTCGGAACAGGCACCCAGGCAGTGCCACAGGTTCTTGTCTGGAGAGATCGCCAGACTTGGCTCTTTATCATCATGGAAGGGACATAACCCCAGATAGTCTTTGCCGTGCTTTTTCAGCTCAATACCTGAAGCCTCCACCAAACGCACAAGGGATACTTCATGTTTAAGGCGGTCGAGTTCTATATTTGGGATACGTGCCATTTGATGGTTTCCTCAAAAAACTTGTCAATGGTCTCTGTTGTGCATATTATGATAGACACTTATGTTACTTTTTGGCAAGGCTTATTTATGAGGCACATATAATGACTATTCAAGCTCACTACTGGATTCAAGGTTTGGATATGTCAGTCTTCGCTGAACGCCTACGGTTACTCCGACAGGCCAGGAACATCACACAAGCTCGGCTTGCTGAACTGTTGGAGGTTAGCCCACGGGTCTATAATCGTTGGGAGAAAGGCGGTAACGTGCCGCATTTCGATACTATTGTGAAGATTGCCGACATTCTTCAGGTTGCCTTGGATGAGCTGGCAGGACGGCAGGAGCCGTCACAAGATTTGAAGATTAGAAACCATCAGCTCCGACAACTTTGTCAGCAGTGTGACACTTTACCCGATACTGACCAACAAGCCTTAATCGTGATGATGGACAGTTTAGTGAAGAAGTCGGATGTGACAAAGGTCATCGGTAAGATAGCGCACGGGTAACCCAACATAGCGAGGAATTTACTATGCAAGCAGCTAAACAGGAAGCACTCAACACCATTGGCCAGCTACCAGAGGATACAGACATGGATGAGATTATGTATCGACTCTATGTGCTGGATAAGATCAGGAAAGGGCAAGAGGCCGTGGAACAGGGTCAGACCATCACCAGTGAGGAGCTGAAACGAGAAATTGATTCATGGTGACCTGGTCAGAACCAGCCAAGGCCGATCTGCGCTCCATCCATGATTTTATCGCCCACGATTCCCGCTTCTATGCCAAGAAGGTCGTTCAGGATATCCGGGAGAAAACAGATACCCTGGAGCAACTACCCAAGGCAGGAAGAAAGGTGCCGGAACTCAACGAGGATCATGTAAGAGAGCTATCTCTCTACTCTTACCGAATCATCTATGAGATCAAGAGTCAGGGGATATTTGTATTAGCCGTGGTACATAAGCGGCGAGATTTGAAGGCAGAAGATATCAAACGATAGTTTTTAACAGCATTTATAGAAGCGCTGGACCAAGGTGCTACCAACACCAAGGCCCAGCTAACCACCAACGACTGCAAAGGAGTCGATCATGGCTAGTAACCATTGTACGGGCTGTTCACGCCCAACAAAAGTTCCCAATGAACGCCGTTTAACGGTACGGGAGATTCTTTACCAATACCCACCACGCAAGGATGACCCACAACAGCAGCTTCACCGGGAGAAAAAGGTGCCCTGGTTGCAGATGAAGGGGTTGTGGCTGCAACAGGCAGGGTTTGAGATTGATACCCCGGTCAAGGTCAGGGTGATGGAAGGATGCTTGGTAC
>JALTPW010000795.1 GCA_026999335.1 Chromatiales bacterium | reverse complement strand
CCCCATACCTTTCTGTTCTTTTCTTAGTCATTGTTTCTTTGTTCTATGGGACTGCGGTCATTGCTGCCAGTGGTGTGAAACTGCTCCCCAGCGATGGAGGCTTTGGTGATCAGTTTGGATACAGCGTTTCCTTGTCAGGAGATACTTTACTGGTAGGCGCCAATGAAGACGATGACAATGGCAGGGATGCCGGTGCCGCGTATGTTTTTACGGTCGACAGCGCGGGTAATTGGAATCAGAAAACCAAACTGCTGGCCTCGGATGGGACGGACAACGATTTGCTCGGTTTCAGTGTGTCCTTGGATGGTGACATAGCCCTGGTTGGAACCCGGAATGATTCGGTCTATGTTTTTAGTGCTGATGCGTCGGGCACCTGGAGTGAACAAGCCAAGTTGACTGCATCTGATGGATTTCCTTTCAATTCCTTTGGCTTCAGTGTTTCCATTTCAGGCGATACCGCCGTTGTCGGCGCCTTCCGTGATGATGACTACGGCCAGGAATCCGGTTCGGCCTATATTTTCCGTAAAGATGCGTCAGGGGGGTGGCAAGAAACGGCCAAGCTGGTGGCATCGGATGGCTCATCTTCCGATCAGTTTGGTTACAGTGTTTTTATTTCTGGCGGCCTCGTTATTGTGGGGGCTCCTGGGGATGATGATGCCGGTGCTTACTCGGGGTCGGCATATATCTTTGGGTTGGATGCGTCGGGGAAATGGGTGGAGCAGGCCAAGCTTCTTCCCCTGGATAGCGTAGCGGCAAATTGGTTTGGCGCCAGTGTGTCCTTGTCCGGCGATACAGCCTTGATCGGGGCGGTTGGTGATGATGATGCCGGTCAGGATTCGGGGGCAGCCTATGTCTTCGTGCGTGATGCCGCAGGAAACTGGGTGCAACAGGCCAAGCTATTGGCCATGGATGGCGCAAATATAGCCAATCTGGGTAGTAGCGTAGACATTTTTGATGATGTGGCGATGATTGGCGCGAGAAATGGCTATGCCTATTTGTTTTCGAGAGATGCTGGAGGAGCCTGGAATAAACGGGGCAAGTTTTCTGATCCTGGAGTTATGGCTACTGTGTACCCCGGATACTGGAATGTCTCGTTGTCAGGGCGTTGGGCCTTGATGGGCTCATTTGAGGAAGGCCCCCTGGGGAGCAGATCGGGTGCCGCCTACATATTCGAACTGGACCTCTCCGACAGCGATGGTGATGGTTATTTTGATTTCTCAGACAATTGTCCGGCTATAGGGAATTCCGATCAGATAGATACCGATGGCGACAATCTGGGAGATGCCTGTGACAGCGACGACGACAATGATGGTGTTCCCGATATCAATGACGCCTTTCCCCTGGACGCGACGGAGACCACGGATACCGATGGGGATGGTATGGGGGACGGGATCGATCCCGATGCGGACAATGACGGAATCCCGGATTCAATAGAGACACAGTTTGGGCTGAATCCGCTCGATAACGCGGATGCCGCATTGGATCTGGACGGGGACGGTTTCAGTAATCTGGTCGAATATCGGGCCGGTACCTCGCTGGATGATGGTAACGACAGTCCTGCCAGTGTCAGTGTTCTGCACTATAAGATATTGCCAGGGGACGTTGTGGAATGGGACCGATTCGGTAGCAGTGTTTCTATTTCAGGCAATACGGTATTGATTGGCGCCCCCAGGGGTGATGGTGTAGTACCTGACACAGGTAGTGCCTATATATATACAAAAGACATCTCCGGAAAATGGGTGCTCCAGGCCAAGCTTGCTCCCCCGGATGGGGCAGTATGGGATAGCTTTGGAAGGAGCGTGTCACTGAGTGGTGATACAGCGGTGATTGGTGCGCCAGGTCATGATGAGAAAGAGGGCGATGCTGGTGCAGTGTATATCTATACGAGGGATTTATCAGGTGGTTGGTCCCTGCAGGCGGAGCTTCTGGCGTCAGATGGGGCGCTGGGAGACGGTTTTGGAGGGAGTGTCCACATTTCGGGCGATACTGTCGTTATTGGCGCTGCCTGGAACAATGAACTCGATTTGAATGCAGGCGCAGCCTATGTCTTTGCCCGGGACGCCACTGGTGTCTGGTTTCAGCAGGCCAAGTTACTGGCAAGCGATGGCGCATATTCCGATAATTTCGGATTCAGTGTTTCAATATCGTCAGAGACGGTACTCGTTGGTGCTCAAGGAGAAGCCGCATCATATGTATTTGTCAGGGATGCTTCGGGCATTTGGTCTCAGCAGGCCAAGTTGACCGCCAGTGACGGCGTGGGGGGTAATTTTGGCTCCAGCGTATCGATCTACGGCGATACGGCTATGGTCGGCGCACCATATGATGGTAGTGCTGGTTCCGTATACATATTTGTGCGTGATGTCTCTGGCGTATGGAAGGAGCAGAGAAAGCTGATCCCGCCGGATGGTTTGTCATCAGGAATGTATGGGTCGAGTGTTTACCAGAATGCCGATTTTGCGATAATTGGCGCGCCTCGGGATCAGGGGGGCTCGGCTTATATCTATCTTCGTGATGCTTTTGGGGTGTGGAGCAAATGGGGGAAACTCACCGCCAATGATGGGATGTCATCGGATGATTTCGGAAACAGCGTCTCGCTTGAAGGAACCTCGGTAATTATAGGAGCCTATGAGGATGGGGACAATGGCGCGTTTTCCGGGTCTGCCTATAGTTTCAATATTGACATTACCGATAGCGACGGTGATAGCGTACTGGATTTTACTGACAATTGCAGAATTGCCGTCAACCCGGATCAACTGGATTTCGACAAGGACGGCCTCGGGGATGCGTGTGATTCCGATGACGACAATGATGGCGTAGGCGACAACATCGACGCCTTTCCCTTCGATGTTACCGAGTGGTCCGATACTGATGGGGATGGTATTGGTGACAACAAGGATGCTGATATTGATGGCGATGGAATACCCAATTCAGTTGAGATCTTTTATGGCCTGGATTCCTTCAATCCCAGTGATGGTGAGGCAGATCTGGATGGTGATGGATTCAGCAATAGAACAGAATATCTTTCTGGTAGTCCTCTCAACGATGCCAGTGAGACCCCCGGATCGGTAGCGATTCCCTATTACAAATTACTTGCCTCGGATGCGGAGCTGCACGAGCAATTCGGCGGAAGCGTATCAATCTCCGGTAATACAGCTTTGGTAGGCGCCCAATATGGAAAAACAGAGCCAGGAGCTGCCTATGTTTATGTAAGCGACTCGTCAGGAGGCTGGATACTGGAGGAAAAATTGGTGGCAGCAGACGGGAAGCTTCGTGATGGATTTGGTGCGAGCGTCCTACTGGAAGGAGATACCGCATTTATTGGTGCCATTAGCGCAGATGGAAACGACGTGGAAACAGGCGCCGTCTATATCTTTACCCGAGATGCGTCTGGAGCATGGACGCAAAAAACCAAGCTAGCTGCAAGTGACGGCGTGACATATGCCAGGTTTGGCGGAAGCTTATCGTATCAGGGAAATACGTTGCTCGTCGGTTCTACTGGCATACAACCCGGTTCCGTTTACGTATTTTCACGTGATGCTACGGGTGCGTGGTCGCAGCAGAACAGGATTTCCCCAACTGAGACGACATTCTCTTTTGGCAATAGCGTTGCACTGTCTGGGAATACAGCATTGATCGGCGCATATAATGATCGTGATAATGGGTTGGATTCTGGAGCGGCCTATGTATTTATCCGCGATGCTCAAGGCACATGGAATCAGCAGGAAAAACTGCTACCGGACGTTGTGGCCCCATTGCAATATTTTGGAATCAGCGTTTCCCTGGATCTGAATACGGCAGTGATTGGTGCTTCGGGCGATGAATCAGCCTATGTTTTTATACGCGACTCTTCGGGCGCATGGAATCAACAGATAAAACTCAGGGCTCCCTACAGCGCTTACAAATTTGGTTCAAGTGTGAATGTAACCAATGATATCATCCTGGTCGGCGCGCCCGGAAGCTCACCATATAGGTTCAGTAATTTCAGGAAATCGGGAGAAGTTTTCCTATACAAGCAGGATGTGTCGGGTATATGGAAACCCCAGGGTGCGTTGTTCCCGTCTGATAGCGAAGATCTCATACGCGGGTTTGGCTCAAGCATTTCCCGTGATGGAAATACGATCCTGGTTGGCGCGGCCCTGGATCCAGATTTTGGTAGTCGGGCAGGCGCTGCATACGTCTACCCGGCAATGTTAGTGGATCGTGATCAAGATGGTATTTTTGATGCCTGGGACAACTGTTTGAATACAGTCAACCCGAACCAGATGGATTTTGATGGTGATGGTGAAGGTGATGTCTGTGATCAGGATGACGACGGCGATGGGTATGACGATTCGGTCGATAAATTTCCCTTCGATGCGAGTGAATGGCTTGATTCCGACTTTGATGGGATCGGAGACAACCAGGATGGCGATGATGACAATGATGGCATACCTGACGTCATTGAACTGTCCTATGGTTTGAATCCTTTCTCCAGTAGTGACGCCCTGGCAGATCTTGATGGAGATGGTTTTGGGAATCTGACAGAGTATCGCGCAGGAACTTCGCTCTCTGATGCCAGCAACAGCCCCGACACTGTACAGATTCTTCATTACAAGATTCTGGCCCCGGACGGCGTGCAATACGATGCCTTTGCGAACAAGGTTTCCGTTTCAGGGAATATTGCATTGATCGCTGCACCACGTGACGATGACAATGGCGAGGACTCCGGTTCCGTTTACGTTTATGAGCGTAGTGGTCCTGGTGAATGGATATTTCGGGCCAAATTGCTTGCGCCAGATGGAGAGGCGTTTGATAACTTTGGTGGAGGTATCTTCATTGACGGTGATACTGCATTGATTGGTGCGCCCGGAAATGATGATATCGGGGAGGCCTCGGGTTCCGTTTATGTCTTTACAAGAAACTTCGATGGTTCTTGGTCATTACAATCCATGCTGCTTGCTGATGATGGCGAGGAACTTGCCTATTTTGGCCAGGATGTTTCTCTCTATGGAGATATTGCCCTGATAGGCGCGCCTGGTTCATCAAATAGTGATGGGGCTGCATATGTTTTCGTCCGGGATGCGGCTGGCATATGGAAACAGCAGAATAAGATTTTATCTTCAAATGGCGGCGGCTATACCAGATTCGGCTCAAGCGTTTCTATCCATGGTGATTATTCTCTTATAGGTACAAATGTGGAGTCTGTCTATGTTTTCGAACGCGATCCGCTGACAGGTGATTGGTCAGAACAGATGGAGCTGATCGCGGATGATGCTGGGCCATTCAGGCTTTTCGGATTCAGTGTTTCTGTCTATGGTGCGACGGCCTTGATAGGCGCTCCATATGATGATAGCGATTCAGGTCGAAACACCGGCGCCGCATATTTATTTACTCGTGACGATGATGGTGTATGGAGGCAGGATATCAAGCTGACAGCCGGCGATGATGCTCAGGTGGATGACGGGTTCGGATATAGTGTTTCCTTGAGTGGAGACACCGCCCTCATCGGATTGTCCAAATATGGCAGGCGCGTATCATCGGGCGCGGCATATCTTTTTGAGAACAATGGCGCCGGTGTCTGGTTGCGGTCAGCAAGGCTTGCTGCCAACCATGGCTCCGGCGGGGATCAATTCGGAAGTTCTGTATCGCTTGCGATGGGCACTGCCCTGATAGGCGCGCCCCACGACGATGACAATGGTGATTCCTCCGGAGCAGCTTATATTTTCGAGGACATAAGGAGCGATCAGGATGGCGATGGGATTATCGATTTCTCGGATAATTGCCTGTTTGACGCCAACTCGGATCAGTTGGACACGGATGGTGATGGCCAGGGCGATGTTTGCGATCCTGATGATGATAATGATGGTGTGGATGATCAGGCTGACGCATTCCCGCTGGATGCTGCGGAGACTCAGGACAGCGATAATGACGGATTAGGCGATAATATTGATCTGGACGATGATAACGACGGTCTGCCTGACACGCTGGAATTGTTTTATGGTCTTGATCCTCTCAACTCTGTCGATGCCGTAGCTGATCTAGACAATGACGGGTTCAGCAATCTTGAGGAATACCTGGCCGGTAGCGCCCTGGATAAACACAATGTCAATCCTGCGGGCATCAGAATCGCTCATCAAAAACTGCTTGCCGGTGATATTACTGAGAACGGTAACTTTGGTTTCAGTATTGCTGCTTCTGGAGATACGGCAATTATTGGCGCTCGCGGACCGAATACGATGGTTTCATCTGCCTATGTCTATGTAAAGGATTCCTCTGGCACCTGGCTGCAACAGGCCAGGCTGACGCCATCGGATGGTTTTGCAGGCGATGGATTTGCAACAAGAGTGGCAATAGAGGGTGATATTGCGCTTGTTGGAGCACCATATGACGATGACAACGGTATCAATTCTGGGTCAGTGTATGTATTTGAGCGTGACCAGTTCGGCGCATGGACTCAGCAGGCCAAGCTTGTCGCTAATGATGGTGTTGAAAACGGCTATTTTGGTAATGACGTTTCACTGTCGGGCAATATTGCGCTAATAGGCGCCTATGGAGATGGCGGAGATTTGCCTGCATCTTCTGCAGCTGGTGCTGCCTATATTTTTGTGCGTGATAACAATGGCTACTGGCGGCAGCAGTCAAAACTGAAGGCATCTGATGCCGAGGTTGGAGATTATTTTGGTTTCTCCGTTTCACTTTCTGGTGACAAGGCTCTGATTGGCGCATTCGGCAATGGCGACCCGGTCAATGCTGCCGCAGGCGCTGCCTATATATTTGTGCGCAATGCGCAGAATGATTGGGTTCAACAGGCTAAACTGGTGGCGGATGACACAGCTTCCTCATTTTTTTTAGGGTTCGATGTTTCACTATCCGGTGATACGGCTTTGGTTGGCGCTCAGCATTCGTCTGGGTATAGCCCCGGAAGTGGCGCCGCCTATATTTTTCAACAGGACCTGCAGGGTAATTGGGTGCAGATAGAGAAACTGATGGCATCTGATGGAAATCCTTATGACCTTTTTGGATATACAGTATCTCTTCAAAATGATAGGGCTGTGATCGGTGCATACAACCATTATGATATGAGGGGTAATCTGGGGGCGGCTTATTTGTTCTCCCGTAATACGTCTGGCAAATGGTCGCCCGTACTGGAAATCGAGTTGCCAGATGGTTCTGCAGGTGATTATTTTGGATTCAGCATCGCCATGACGGGTGAAAATATTCTGGTGGGGGCCACCGGGGATGACGATTATGAGGAAGATTCCGGTTCAGTATATGCACTTGATCTCGAGTTCACTGACAATGATGGTGACGGCGTAAGAAGTATCGATGATAATTGTCCGTTTGTTCTCAATTCGAACCAGACTGACAGTGATGGTGACGGGCGGGGAGATGCCTGTGATCTTTTTCCAGATGATGGTGCTGAGTGGGCCGATAGCGATTATGATGGTCTCGGTGACAATGGGGATGTAGATGACGACAATGATGGGGTGCCGGACAGCCAGGACATGTTTCCTTATGAACCGGCCGCATCTCTGGATAATGACAGGGATGGGTACCCCGATCAGTGGAACAGTTCAGCAACATCCTCACAGATTCTCAATACCAGTCTTCAACTGGATGCTTTTCCTGATAACGCGGCCTATGCCCTGGATAACGATGGCGACGGACTAGCGGATGAGTGGGAAATGCAATATTTCAGCAGTATTTCCGTAGTCGATGGATCCTCGGACAGTGATGGTGACGGGCTTCCCGATTATCGCGAGTTTACTGTGGGAACGAGTCCCACCCAGCCAGATACAGATGGAGATGGAGACAGTGATGGCGACGAGGTCAAATATGGCGCGGACCCCTTGTCGACTGTCGATACCCTGGACAGTCACCGGCCCTACCAGCCGGTTGTTATACCTCCAGTTGCCGCAGTGCCTCTTGTAAAGGCCGTTTTCGATGTTACGGGTTTCAGCGATCCCGACGATACACAGGGCGATTATCTCGGGGCCTCAGAATGGCGTATTTCAATAGGCGACGATGCATCGACGGCCATTCTGGTATTCAATCAGGTCCTGGAGAAGAACAGCCATGCCAGCGAGGTGCTCTATCGTCAATTGGCGCTGCCCGCAGGTGTACTGGTGGATGGGGAGAACTACTGGATAGCCAGCCGCCACCGTGACAGCGTGGGTCTGTGGTCTTCCTGGTCGGAATCAGTATCTTTCAGCACGGTGAGCGTAAATCCTGATGATGCGGATGGTAATGGCATCAATGATCGTG
>JALTPW010000794.1 GCA_026999335.1 Chromatiales bacterium | reverse complement strand
CACTAACGTACCGCCATGTGGAGCTGGTGCAAATTCACGCGGTGACATTTCCGGGCGTATATATGGCATGGAGGCGCCGAATAAATACAAAGTGGTTTTATATGCACATACTGATCGCTGGTATGTGTAACCTCTCATTAGCCATCCATTTACAAAAATTGACAATAAAGGTAATTGGAGTAATTGGACACATCTAGGGCATCGATATGCTGCTCTCGTCGTTTTACCGTCATTCAATCCACCTCCAAAGCCGCACTCGCTACCTGTTAGTGATGAGGTGATCCTAACGGCGGAAACACAGTCCGCTTCCAAATGTAACCGATAATACGCCCAACGAATAAGGTTAGATTGTGTGAGGAACGAACCACAATCTGAACCGTTTGTTGGACAAGCCCGGTGATGGTGTGGAGTGATCGCGCTTTATTGAAAATATCTTTTTCAGGTTTACTAGGTTTAAAGACTCACGACATCCGGAGAATCTTCAGCCCTGTAATATCTTGTTGCCCTGGCGGCAATGTGGTGCAAAAAAAGGCTGCTTTCAGCCTTTTTAGCCCTATTGATGGCGAGCACATTCCTCAGTGTTGAAACTGATTTTTTTATACCGATTAGGGTGTCAAAGGGGGTGTAGATCAAAGGGAGCGGGTTCATTGCATCACTAGCAATGATACAATGAACCCGGCCTGCACCCCTCCACCCAAAAGCAGAAATCCTACAGCCTCGTTAGCCAGGTAGGGTAGGCTGGCTTTTCATACCCACGCAGAATACGAGCACTCCGTGACTTGCAAGGATCATTTACAAACCAACCGCGTGGGCACATAAAACGTGCCCACCCTACCGATCTACGTGTAGTAGAAAAAGAAGAAAAGGGGTCGGGTTCATTGTATGATTCATACAACCTCTTTGGATAATGATACAATAAACTCAATTCTTCAAATGCTTGTTTTGAAAAAAACGCACCACTTTAAGCTACCTGTGGGCATTACGTTATCGAAAATCAACTAAGGAGATATTGTGTACAAAATATATGGAGATATACTCTCGGGTAATTGTTACAAAATAAAACTGATAATGAATTTTCTTCAAATTAAGCATGAGTGGTTTCATGTTGATATACTGGCAAATGAAACTCACACAGATGAGTTTAGGAAGATGAATCCCAATACAAGAATCCCTGTTCTTGAAATAGGTGAGGAAGAGCATCTTTGGGAATCAAATGCAATTCTTAACTATCTAGCAGAAGGTAGCGATCATCTGCCCTCTGACCGGCATGAAAAATCAAAAGTACTACAGTGGCAATTTTTTGAGCAGTATAGCCATGAACCATATATTGCAACAGCTCGCTACATAAACAAATACCTTGGATTGCCAAAGGACAGGGAAGCCGAATATCACTCGAAGCAAGAAGGGGGACACAAGGCATTATCAGTAATGGATAGCCACCTGGAACGATCTAAATTTTTTCTGGGTGATAATCCAACAATCGCCGATATTAGTTTGTATGCATATACCCATATTGCAGAGGAAGGGGGCTTCAATTTATTGAAATACCCAAAAATATTGCGCTGGCTCAGTGACTTCGAGTCTATTCCTGGCTATATAGAAATGGATAGAACAAATACATAACGCCTAACACACAAACCTGAGAAAAACCAAAATAACAGGCAGCGTTGTCAGCATTTCACCCTATCCGAAGCCAATTTACCGATAGATTCCGGGATAGTAAAAACCACTGCAAGTCACCCGTCGCCCGATAATTGAAACAATCTGGTATACGCTATAAAAAGGGACGTAGATCAGCCACTGACAGATTTTTATGTTTTTCAGCCTGCGGGTACGGTGAATTTCAAGAAGAAAAGGGGTCGAAAAATACGAGTACTCCGTGACTTGCAAGGATCATTTACAAACCAACCGCGTGGGCACATAAAACGTGCCCACGCTACCGATCTACGTGTAGGCTACCTTGCCGCGTTTGGCTATAAAACCCCACCAATGGCATGGCGCGCCAAGCATCGTTTCAACTCATTATCCATAACCCAACCACAGTCACCATTGCGCTGAGCTGAACAACTTGCACTGCGGTAACAAGCATACTCTGGCCGCCATTCACAGGTTGTAGCTACGTCAGCATCTGCACATATCTGCCCAGAGCACCCTGTTGGAAAGCACATTTTTGGCTCCATGCTTTCAATCTTTAGATAAAACTGACTCGCAGCAATACCCTGCGCTGAACCGCCTGGCCCCGTCACCTCGACAAAGCGACCTGCCATCATGAGCCCATCTTCTGAGCTAGCAGCTTCCTGAGCAAGCATGAGCTGTTCATCGCTTGCCTCAACCTCGCTTAAATCGTAGTCTGCCAAGCTTTTGATAGCATATCTATTGAGAATTTTTCCATCGTAGCTTGGGCAGGGGCCTACGATACAGCGTATGCCGTTATCACTAACATTGATAAACATACCACTAGGTGACTGGTCAGAGGCACTCAGCCAAGCGTTATGGATTACTAGCAAACCATAGTTGACAATACTTGATAGCCTTCCCTGGACGAGGACTCTTGATTCTCTCATTGCCTGGCGAAGCTCAGCAAGCTGAGCATCCGACAAACCAACTATGCTAATTTTCTCTGCGCCGACATAACACTCTTTTTTTACGCTGCCATCCGGACACTGAAACACTTTACGATTAACTGCGCTGACAAACCACCCACCACAAACAGGAGTAATACATTTTCTAAAGTCGGGCTTGAGCGTAAAATAGGAAATGCTCAATGGAGGCACTATCGGTACTGGCTTAACATTTAAACCATCATTAACTGCATGAGCGGAAAAACTACTTAGAAAAAGAATAATGAATACTGCAATGTATATTAACTTTGATTTCCTCATTGCTCTCTCCTTATGTAAGTCAATTTTACGTTGATTGACCATCTATTCATTCAATCTAATCTTTGTCTGTTAATCGCTACATATCCACACGTTAAGATATCTGCTTATTCTTGCGACATAAACCAAAGTGATCCAGCTAACAGATGGGCACACGACCATGACAATATATCACTTAGGAACGTGCACGTAATAACTTCCCGATTTTGCATCTCGGCTTTGTCTCCTGAGTCGCCCTGCGTCCATGCAGCCGCTATCTTCGCCCGCTCTTAATCACAAAAGCTCAAAATAGAACAACTATTCCTGCGCTTTTATTCAAGGCTTCCGCGTCCTCGACAACTGCTCCTGCGCCGCTTAACGGCCTACTCTTGGCGAGCGAATATAGACTAAATATGAGTGCCATATCAGGAAGTAATTACGTGCACATTCCTTAGTCAAACATGCAGCAAAAAACCACGATGTAAGAAAATATCGTAGCATTGCAAATGGCAATGAAAAACTCTCACTTTGAGAGGAGTAGGTAATTCACGAAATACCTGCACCCAAATAACTTAAACTTCTTTCCTCTCAATGACTTTCAGTATAGCCCTCTTAGCACTCTATGAAAACCAACATCCTTGCCTTTCTCTTTGAAGCCAGGAGAAAAATTGGAAATAACCTAATCCAGCCCTGTATAAGCACGTGGTGAATTTTATCTTAAAAAATAAGATGCCTTACTTTCTCTCGATTTTTAAATTCCTCAAAGAGACATGTATTTTTTCTGGCAAATGGGTCTATATCTCAACATCATCTAATCTAAGCATCGTCATGCGGACTGCATACGGAATTCCACAAAAAATCATAGTACTACTATCATGCACCCATATGTTTTCATCCAGTTCTTCAAATACTTCAGCGCATCCCCTGACCTGCCCTATGGAAAATCAACTGCATAGATACATAAAGCGTGCCCTATCGGTATGCCCGGAAAAATGGGAAAAAAGCAGGGGATGCCACCCAGTATCATTAAGTTAAGCCTGACGTCCTACTTATTATCAGTTGGTGCTCACTGCTGTCCTGCTAACGGACTATTGCCGTATTTCAAGCACTCGGTTTGCGGGGAGAGCAACCTGATTGAGAGTGTTTGAGACATGAATTTGGACAACTTCTCTATGTCATTCCGGGCTTGACCCGAAATCCAGTGGTTTCAATGGCTTCCTGGACGCCGGGTCAAGCCCGGCATGACGATGTGTTGTTAGTGGGACAGCACTGGGTGGTGGTGACGGAGGAATCCCAGCAGTGCTGGTTTCGTTGGGGTTCGCAAGCCAGGGCCTCTCTGGTAGGACAAATCCAGAGAGCATTTTACAAAACCTGTCGAGACACAGAATATAACAATAAAATCAACGAGTTATATTATTGTCAAAAATTAAGTCATGTAAATTGTTAACCTCCCTCTAGCCGTTTTCGCTAAAAAACGACATCCTATACAGGTATATAGACTTTCAACATTCAGGTAGGCGAAAAAAAGATGGTGCACAAACTGCAAAAAGGCATGCTGGTGAGCGAATTCTGCGGCATGCGTTTCGACACACCGCTGGTGCTGCTGTCCGGTTGCGTCGGCTTTGGCGAAGAATACACGCGGGTCAAGGGCTTTACCAACCGCGACGCCGGCGCCATCTGTCTCAAGGGCACCACCCTGGAGCCGCGCCTCGGCAACCCTCCGCACCGTGTCTGCGAGACCCCGCAGGGCATGATCAACGCCATCGGCCTGCAAAACCCGGGCGCACGCCATGTGGTGGACGAAATCCTACCCACACTGGATTTCGACGAGACGCGTTTCATCGCCAACATCTCCGGCTCTTCCATCGAAGAATACGCCGAGGTGGCGCGCATCTTCGACGACTCACCCATCGACGCCATAGAGATCAACATCTCCTGCCCCAACGTCAAGGAGGGCGGCATGGCTTTCGGCAACGACCCGGAGATGTCCGCGTGCGTCGTCGAAGCGGTGCGTCGGCAGACCCAAAAGCCACTGATCACCAAACTCTCGCCCAACCAGACCGATATCCAGCAAAACGCCCGTCGCTGTATCGAGGCCGGCACCGATGCCTTTGCCGTCATCAACACCCTGATGGGCATGGCCATCGATATCGAGGCCCGCGCGCCCATCATCGGCAACAACCAGGGCGGCCTGTCCGGCCCCGCCATCAAGCCCGTAGCGGTATTGAAGACACATCAGGTCTACCAGGTCTGCCGCGACCACGGTATTCCCATTATCGGCCAGGGCGGTGTCACCACTGCTGAGGATGCTATTGAATTTCTCATCGCCGGGGCATCGGCCGTGGGTGTGGGCACGGCGTTGTTCTACGACCCGCTGGTATGCAAGAAGATCAACGATGGCATTGTCGCCTACCTGGAACGCCATGAACTCACCGAGGTGTCGCAACTGGTGGGGACACTGGTGTTGAACGGCTAGCCGGGGTTCCAATGTTTTTCAGGATCATCCCCGTCGCTCAGGTCATCATCACGGCGGTTTTGATGCTGTTGATTGCGATGTTTGTCCCCTTTGGGCAGGTCGCAGGCGTATGGCAATTACCGTTGGCAGTGGTGCTGGGTATCGCCGGCGCCGGCTTGATCGTGGTGTGCGGTGCGGCCTTTATCAGGGCCAAGACGACGGTACACCCCGCCTACCCTGAAAAAACCTCGGCCCTGGTGGTCGACGGTCTTTATTGCATCTCAAGAAACCCTATGTATTTAGGGTTTCTTCTGATCCTGCTGGCCTGGGGTGTTTTTTTAGGGAGTATTCCCGCCTTCGTGCCGATTCCGCTATTCATTGGTTATATCACAAAATACCAGATCCTTTTTGAAGAACGGGCGCTGGAGCAGACGTTTGGTGACAGCTACCGGCAATACAAGTCGAAGGTTCGGCGGTGGATTTGAGGCATCACTTTGGTAAAGATGAAGGGGACGATCCAGCAGGGTGCGTCGTGCGCACAAAAAACGTCAATGGTATACGACGATGTTGAGGCTCTTAAAAAACTATTTCGCAGTGATAAAAAATCAATGATTTACGACAAAAGGGCACCATAACCCATTGATTTTTCGTTTTCGTTTCGAGTTTTATAAGAGTCTCATTTGATATTAATTCATGATCAAAAAAATTGACTGTTTTTTCATGGTGCGCATGGCGCACCCTACTGAGATGGACTTCCTTTTTTAGGAAAATAATGGTATTCCAAGTTCTTCAGAACGAAGTAAAGTACTACCTAGGCACTCTTGAAGGATACCGTTAAAGACTGAAACTACTTTGTTTATTGGTAGAAGATCCAACAAGGTGTATCCATTAATACCGACTTGTTAATAAGTACTATTCGGGTTTGGTAAAACTGCCTGGAGCAGTCTGCACGGGTTGTCGCTCGGCAAGTAATGTGAAGTTGAATATTTATACATTGTTGTATTGCTGGAATTATTCCCAAGACGGAGGCGGTAAAGATGACAAAAGAAAATCTGCAAATGCCTGATGAGAATGGCTACTTCGGTGAGTATGGAGGACAGATTATTCCTCCCCCACTGATTGATATCATGAACGAGATCAATGACGCCTATGACAAGGTCACGCAGACCGAGTCCTTTCAGCAGGAACTGCAACAACTTTATGCCGACTATGTAGGTCGTCCCAGCCCCATTTATTTCGCCCAACGACTGACCGGCAAGGTGGGTGGTGCGCGTATCTTTTTCAAGCGTGAGGACTTGAATCACACCGGTGCACACAAGATCAATCATTGCCTTGGCGAGGCCTTGCTGGCCAGGCACATGGGAAAAACTAAGGTATTGGCGGAGACGGGCGCGGGCCAGCACGGTGTGGCTCTGGCCACGGTCTGTGCACTGATTGGTATCGACTGTGAAATCCACATGGGTGAAATCGATATCGAAAAAGAGCATCCCAATGTCACTAAGATGAAAATTCTGGGCTGCAAGCTGGTGCCCGTCTCGCGTGGCACCCGAACACTCAAAGACGCGGTGGACAGCGCCTTTGAAGAATACTTGAAAGACCCGGTCAATTATTTCTATGCCATCGGTTCAGTGGTCGGCCCCCATCCATTCCCCAAAATCGTACGTGACTTTCAAAGTATCGTTGGCAGGGAGGCTAGAGAGCAATTCCTGGCCAAGGAAAACAAGCTACCGGATGTGCTGATTGCCTGCATCGGTGGTGGTTCCAATGCCATGGGGCTGTTCACCGCCTTCCTGGATGACGAGGACGTCAGAATGATCGGTGTGGAGCCGGCGGGCAAGGGCCTGGATACGGGCGAACACGCAGCCACCCTGACCCTGGGCAGCAAAGGAGCCATTCATGGATTCGAGTGTTACAGCATACAGGACAAGGAAGGTAACCCCTTGCCCGTTTATTCCATCGCTTCGGGCCTGGATTACCCCGGTGTTGGCCCACAGCACTGTCACTTGAAAGATATCAAGCGCGTTGCGTATGAATCCATTGATGATGAAGAGTGCCTGGATGCCTTTATGCAGGTGTCCCGCCTGGAAGGAATAGTCCCTGCGCTGGAAAGTGCGCATGCCATTGCTTACGCGATGAAGATTGCCAAGGACATGTCTCCGGATGAAACAATACTTATCAATCTTTCCGGCCGTGGCGACAAGGATGCCGACTTCGTGGCCGAGCGGTTATCGCTTTGAGATTAAGGGGGCAGGGATCGGACAACAGCAGCTCATTGAAAAATATATGATTTAGCTGATTAGAAGCCTTAAACTGAAGTTCGCAAGGAAACAAGCAAAACAGGGTCAGGCTTGCGCTTTTGTATTATAAGTCTCTGGAAGCACAATTACGCAAGCCTGACCCCCGCCTTTCTACGTGACACCGCAGAGCGGTGCCACGAGTTCACGAGTGCCCGTCGGCAGAGACAAAAAACAGCCCCTTAAGAATCCTCCACCATGGTCATTCAGGGCCTGGGGGAACCGCTCCTGCAATTTCATGTCCGTTACGCCACTCTGTGGTGTCACGAAAAGTATCGAGGGCGCTGCCTCGGTGGAGGTGGCGCTGAGCGCCACAGGATGCGTGACACCGCAGAGCGGTGCCACGAGTTCACGAGTGCCCATCGGCAGAGACAAAGAACAGCCCCTTAAGAATCCTCCACCATGGTCATTCAGGGCCTGGGGGAACCGCTCCTGCAATTTCATGTCCGTTACGCCACTCTGTGGTGTCACGAAAAGTATCGGGGGCGCTGCCTCGGTGGAGGTGGCGCTAAGCGCCACAGGATGCGTGACACCGCAGAGCGATGTCACGAGTTCAACTTTATCTTCTAATAGCAAGTTATCTGACGGTCAGACATTTGGGTACGGTTTTCCAGTACACACTCCTTGACTCATCCGTA
>JALTPW010000793.1 GCA_026999335.1 Chromatiales bacterium | reverse complement strand
GATGTGTATGGTTATTATGAAGCAAGGATGGAGCGAGGAGATCAATATGCTGTTACGGCATTGCAAGTAGTACAAAATACTGGATTCTTAGGTATGGCGGCTAATGTTGGGCTTGCCATCACTGCTGCTATTAATGGTGTTGAGTACAACGAATATGATGTAAATGTAATGCTAATGGAGGCTCACGGCGCAGCGGTGAACTCAGATAACAATGGTATTCCTGGGTTGCTTAGCGCTGAACAAATAACAATATATCACCATGAAGTATTTTCTTCGATGGGACTGCCCACATCTACATTTGGTGGCACTCCAGTAACAGGAACCCTAATAGAGTCAAGAGTTTGGGAGTCCATATGGTGTGGTGGGTGCGACCCAAGATGAAAAAAAATATTCTTCTAGTTGCCATACAAGTTTGTGGTTGGGATATTCTGATTTTAGCCGCATATTTATCTCTAGCATGCGGATTAAATAATATAGTTGACCTGTTTCCGCAGTGGCTGTCTACGATACTAGTTTTTATTTTATGGCTTGGGTTGATCATTTTTTTATTTTTTTCGCACTCAAAAATATTTTCACGGATTTCAAACAATTATTTATGGTCGCTCTCGACTGGGATCAGCGCTATGATTATAGCTATACCAATAATCATCTATTCAGTACACAATCCATGCGGATGCTACCCCAACCCGGTATAGAACAGCCAGAATTACGGTGACAGTTTACTAAATATACCCAATTGTCTCCCATAGCGATTACGGTGCGATTACGGTGACAAACTTAAGGGGTCAAAGCCCTTTAAGTTCGGCCCCCAGCGACATCCTCGCCTGAACCATCAACGCCTACGACACCCAGGGCAACCTGAAGAGCACCAAACAGGTACGGGACTTTGCCACCCGGGCCGGGCCGACGATTGAATACACCTATGACGACAATGCCCTCAAGCGCTGTGGCCTGCAACACGATACCAGCGGCACCCTCACGGATCACTGTATCAGCGTCGCCCAGACCTTCGATGCCTTGGGGCGGCCGGAAAAACTGGCGGCCAATAATTTTTACACCCAGCAACGCAACTACGACGTCAATGGTCGTGTAGTCCGCGCCACCGATGCCACAAACCGCTGTAAAATTACGGTGACAGTTTACTAAATATACTCAATTGTCTCCCATAACCTTTCTTTTTGTGAATCATACCGTACTGCATGCACCAAGTGTTCTTCATCCATGACCACTGAGCCAAACCGCCCTTGCCAAAATGCCCTGTAACTCGCATACGAGCCAGGTAGGGTGGGCACGTATTTTGTGCCCACGCGGAATATGCTGGCCCACGAACGCACAGCAAACGCACAGAGTTAGAGAATCAAGGGGCCAGACTCGTTGATTGTGCAATATCAACGAGTCTGCCCCCTTGTTCCCTCTCAACCTTATCCTGTAGCGATGATCGCTATAGCTTGCAAGCTGTACGTCATTGGCGTATCATCAGCCGATGATATTTGTTGAAACACCCATTTTCACAAGGCTTATTAAGGAGTTAATGAGCGATGATGAATACCGACAATTACAAGAAGCACTGATTGTCCGGCCGGAGATGGGCGACATCATCAAGAGCAGCGGAGGCCTGCGCAAGGTTCGCTGGAAACTGGAAGGCCGGGGCAAAAGCGGTGGGGTGCGAGTCATTTATTACTGGGTTATAGCCGATGAGCATATCCGCATGATTTACGCCTACCCCAAAGGCAAGCAAGACAACCTGACGCCCGCCCAACTGGCAGCGTTACGCAAAATCATTGAGAGGTGGTCCGATGAATAATTCAATGTTTAAAGAACTGTTAGAAAGCGTCGAAGAAATGGATGCAATTACCCGGGGCAAGAAAAAGCCTTCCCGGCAATTTGACTATCCCGAACTGGAAGTCAAAGCTATCCGCAAAAAAACCGGCTTATCCCAAAGCCGCTTTGCCTTGTTGATCGGCGTAAGCAAACGAACGCTGGAAAACTGGGAGCAAGGCCGACGCCATCCGACCGGTCCAGCCAAGGCTCTGTTAAAGATAGTTGCTGCCAACCCCCAAAATGCCATTAGGGCTTTGCACGGCTAATCAGCTTAAGCTTTCCGGCCGGCGACACCGCTCGCCTGCTGCATCTCGTCGACCGCAATGGCAACACGCTCAAGATGAACTACAGCGGCACCAATCTCACCTCCGTACAGGACGATCTCAACCGCCGCCTGACCTTCCATTACGACAACGGTGACCAGATCACACTAAAGAAAAAAATACGGATTATATAATCCCTGCCCCTCAAATAAAGACACCTACGACGGCAATGCCCTCAATCCCGTCACCCTCAAACTTAAGGGGTCAAAGCCCTTTAAGTTCGGCCCCTAGCGACATCCTCGCCTGAACCATCAACGCCTGAACCATCAACACCTACGACACCCAGGGCAACCTGAAGAGCACCAAACAGGTACGGGACTTTGCCACCCGGGCCGGGCCGACGATTGAATACACCTATGACGACAATGCCCTCAAGCGCTGTGGCCTGCAACACGATACCAGCGGCACCCTCACGGATCACTGTATCAGCGTCGCCCAGACCTTCGATGCCTTGGGGCGGCCGGAAAAACTGGCGGCCAATAATTTTTACACCCAGCAACGCAACTACGACGTCAATGGTCGTGTAGTCCGCGCCACCGATGCCACAAACCGCTGGCGCGATTACAGCTACACCGCCATCGGCCAGCCCTCGGGCCAAAGCCTCACCGGCGTCGATGCCGGGGGCAACGTCGCCCTGCTCGACCACAGCAGCACCGCCTTCGATACCCTGGATCGTCCC
>JALTPW010000792.1 GCA_026999335.1 Chromatiales bacterium | reverse complement strand
CTGGATGCCCAGCTGACGCTGTTTGGCTGCTATGATGCCAGCCTGCGCGCCTTGGCGGTGGTGCAGGACGATGCCGCGCTGGAGCGGGTGCTGCGCTACTTCGAACGGGATCTGCTGGCGGCGCTGGGCTATGCCCTGGTGCTGGATTGTGAGGTAAAAACGGGCCGGCCGCTGACACAGGCGCAGGTCTATGATTATCAGATTGAGCGTGGCCCAGTGGGTCTGGCCGAGGCTGAAGCGGGGCAGGGTATTGCCGTGCACGGCAGCACCCTGCTGGCGATTCGCCAAGCGGATCTATCCGACCCACAGGCGCGCCGTGAGGCCAAACGTCTGATGCGGGCGGTGCTGGCGCGTTATCTGGGCCCCAAACCACTGTTCAGTCGTCAACTGCTGGCGCGTCGAAGTAACAACACTGAGAAAGCAGAGAGACATCAATGAGCGAACACACCACATACACCACGGATTTACTGCTGGGCGTCAATATCGATCACGTCGCCACCCTGCGCCAGGCGCGCGGTACGCGCTACCCGGATCCCATTCAGGCCGCCATCGCCGCCGAGCAGGCGGGCGCCGATGCCATCACTCTGCACCTGCGCGAGGATCGCCGTCACATACAGGATCGCGATGTGGAAATGCTGCATGACATCCTGTTGACGCGCATGAATCTGGAAATGGCAGTGACCGACGAAATGCTCGCCATCGCCGAGCGCATCCGTCCGCAGGACTGCTGCCTGGTGCCGGAGCGGCGCGAAGAGCTGACCACCGAGGGCGGCCTCGATGTGGTCGGACAGAAAACACGCCTGCACGAGGCCTGTGCACGGCTGGCGGATGCCGGTGTGCGCGTATCCCTGTTCATCGATGCCGATGAGGCACAGGTGGCGGCGGCGCAGGCGGTTGGTGCACCAGTGATCGAGATTCACACCGGCCATTTTGCCGATGCCGGAAACCGCGAACAGCAGCAACGTGAACTGACGCGGGTGGTGCAAGCCACTCAGCAGGGGCTGGAACTGGGCCTGCAGGTGAACGCCGGCCACGGCCTTAACTACCAGAATGTGCAGGCCGTTGCCGCCATTCCCGGCCTTGCCGAACTGAACATCGGTCATGCCATCATCGCCCGCGCGGTGTTTTCCGGCCTCGAGGAGGCCGTGCGTGAAATGAAACGCCTGATGCGGGAGGTGGCCGCGCAGTGATCTACGGCATTGGCACCGATATCGTCGCCGTGCCCCGCCTGCAGGCAAGCCTGGATCGCTATGGGCAACGCTTCGCGGCGCGTATTCTCACCGCGTCGGAAATGAGCGGTTTTCAACAAACGCAGAGTCAGGCCCATTTTCTCGCCAAACGCTTTGCCGCCAAAGAGGCACTGGTGAAAGCCTTGGGTACCGGGTTTCGCGATGGCCTCAGCCTGCGTGACGTTGCCGTGGCCAATGATGCACTGGGTAAACCGATGCTGGTATTCAGTGACGAGCTGGCCGACCGCCTGCGCTCCCGAGGCATTACGCAGCAGCATCTCAGTCTTACGGACGAGCGGGAATATGCGCTGGCCTTCGTTATTTTGGAGTGTCCGTAGGGTATTTTTACCAGTGGATGGGAAATACAGCAAAGAGGCTTGTGTTTCTCACCGGTTTCGGTAGAATGCGCAGCCTCGGTTGCGGGGTGGAGCAGTCCGGTAGCTCGTCGGGCTCATAACCCGAAGGTCGTAGGTTCAAATCCTGCCCCCGCTACCAACCGAATTTTGTAGTGTATTAATAGAGGCCCGACGAGATCGGGCTCGGCTTTCATCCGGCGCAGCCGCTGAAGGTCGTAGGTTCAAATCCTGCCCCCGCTAGCAAGCAAATTTTGTAGTGTAATTAGTAGCGACCCGACGAGATCGGGCTCAGCTTTCATCCGGCGCAGCCGCTGAAGGCCGTAGGTTCAGATCCTGCCCCCGCTACCAACTCTATAGACGGTTCAGATGAGTAGTTGTCATTAACAGCTATTTGCCTGAGCCGTTTTTTATGGGTATGTCTTTCATAGGACTCTCCTTAGAAGCTATTGCCAAAACTCCCGCCAAAGAGCCGTAGAGGTCGATGGATAGCTCATTGCCGTGTTAAAGGGTGATTTACTCGATTAATCCTCTCAGATGCATATGGGCAACGCCATGCGCATCTTCTACGGGATTATCTTGCCGCGCGTGGTGGCATTAAGCCAGCTTAAAAAAACCCGTTCCCCAAAGGCTATAAAATTTATACAATGACTTTGCCCATCTGGCTTTGATTGATGATTTGTTATCACATCAGGCTGATTTATCCGCTTAGGGCGATCACGCCAGAGGGCTGCTTATCGCAAAGGATGCAGCCCCAATGTCATTAAGTTAAGCCTGACATCCTACTTATTGTTGATTGGTGGTGACGCAGGAGTCCCAACATTGTTGGTTTCGTTGGGGTTCGCAAGCTCACCACCAACCTACAAAACAGTCATAATTTTGTTAACTTAATGGCATTGGATGCAGCCCTGATTATTTTGTTATATGTCACCCAAGTCCCCAAAGGCCCCAAAGGCCCTCTCAGGGCTTTGCGACGCTTGATGAGGCACGCGACTGGGTAAAGGATTTTGTGAGCTGGTATAACCATGAGCATCGTCATAGCCGAATAAAGTTCGTCACGCCGGCACAGCGACACCGTGGTGAAGACAAAGTGATCTTGGAAAAGCGCATGACGGTCTATGAATTGGCTAAATCAAGAATGCCAGAGCGCTGGTCTGGAAAGACACGCAACTGGAGTCCTGTGGGCGCTGTTGCATTGAACCCTGAAAAGGAAGAGATAAAGAAAGTCGCTTGATTAAAAAAAG
>JALTPW010000791.1 GCA_026999335.1 Chromatiales bacterium | reverse complement strand
TTTCCGTATTTTACGAAATAGATTATACTGCGTTTCCTTGTATTCGCTGCCACGTTCACTTACTGGCTTATAAATAATATTCATATATTTATTCAATTCGTCAATAACTTCTTCTGAACCTACTAAATTAAGTTGTCCCGCCGCATGAGCGAAGTCGATTTGAGATTCATTTGTAGATTCATTTTCAATGATTCTTGAAAGGCACTGAGAAAATATTTTATAGTGTTCTAATTTTTCCTTGCGTAGTTCAGCTTCTCGATCTGCCTTTTTATTGAAGTAATATGCGCAGAAAGCTGTGGCTGTAGGGATTGCAATAATACTAATCAGTTTTATTATTTCTACGCTATCCATTTTGTTCTCCTAACATATAAGCATTTATCCGCCGTGCGCAGTTCAGCATGGCGGATAAATGTCTGTTGGACTATGCCGGTTCCTGCGCTGTGGCTTGTTTATAGGGGATTGTATTGAAATGGTGGGGGCTTGTCGAAGCGCAACGGCAAGTTGCCAAGGATGTTTTCACTATAGTGTCCGCTCTGGCTTCTGTTTTTGCGGCTAAATCCATCGTTTGTTGTCCCTGTATATCACCGTTTTAGTCCGTTTGCCGATTTGGGGCATAGCGATACTCTGGCCTGGGAAGACCAAGCTGCGCTGTGGGTCATAACACGTCCTGTGTCTGTTTTTTTTACCTCATCGTCGCTTCATCCGCCTTTGTGGTGCAATCTCTGCCACGACTCGCCATTGCCGCTGATGGCAGCGTGGGCAGCGTGTAACTTCAGCGCAGGGGGATAACATTTTCCCCATGCTGTCATCCTTTCCTCCGCTGTCCTCTTCGTTCACCACCGGCACCTTAAGGGCCCGCCGGATCTGTGCCAACTTTGTCCCCCGGCAGCGGTTGGCGAGAAAGCCAAAGTGACGGATGCGCATGAACCCCTTGGGCAGGACGTGTTGCAGGAAGCGCCGGATCAGTTCTTCGCCACTGAGGCTCAGGGTCTTGTGCCGGCCGCCGCGTTTGTAGTCCTTGTAGTGCAGGCTGACCCGGTCGCCGTGGATGGCCTTGATACGTGAATCACTGAGGGCAATCTTGTGGCTGTAGCGCGACAGGTAGCTGACGACGGTGTCGGCCTGCCGGTACCAGGCCTTGGTGTACACCACCCAGTCCTTGGCCATCAGTAGGTCGAGCACGGTGTCGATCTCTTCCGTATCGACACCTGACAGCTCACCGGCCGTCCAGGCCTGGCGCAGGGCGCTGACCATCTTGCCGCGAAAACACCGTGACAGGGCCTTCACGGGAAACAGGTAGTTACTGCGGGCGGCGTGCCAGTGCCCTGCCTCGGTCAGGACACCTCCTGGCACCAGGCAATGCAGGTGTACATGGCGACTGAGGTTTTGTCCCCAGGTGTGCAGTACGGCGGTCATGCCCGCCTGGCCGTCCAGGCGTTGGGGGTCATGGGCAAACTGTTTGAGTGTCTCCCAGGCACAGTGGAACAGCAGGCGGTAGATCACGGCATGGTGCCGGGCCATCCACGGGTTGAGCGCGTGTGGCAGGGTGAACACCAGGTGGTAGTAGCTCACCGGCAACACGGCCCGCTGCTGTTTGTCGGCCCAGGCCCGTGTGGCGCGGTGTTGGCATTGGGGGCAATGGCGGTCACGGCAGGAATGATAACGGGGCTGTTGGTAGTCGCAGTGGCTGCACTGCCACTGCAGGCCGCCCAGCACGTCGGTGCGGCAGTCGCGGATATGGGCGCAGACCCGGCCCTGGTCGGGACTGAGGCGGTGGTGCTGAAGATAGGACGGCATGAAACGCTCGAATACCGCCTGCAGGGCGGCGTTCATGATGCCAGCCTCAGCCGAGCGACTAGGTCGCGTGCCCCCTGGGCCTCGCGATAGTCCGGCACCCAGTGGACATAGCGCAAGGTCGATTGGAGGTTTTGATGCCCCAGCAGGTGTTGCAGCTGCTGCACCGGCAGGCCGCCTTCCAGCAGATGCGTGGCGTAGGCATGGCGCAGAGAATGAATGCCGCCGATCTTCTCTATCCCCGCCCGGCGCTTGCTCCATTGAAAGGCCTTTTGCGCTGTGGTCACTGACAACGGCACGTCCGGTCGGCATCCCGCAAACAGATAATGCATGGGATGATACAGACGCCAGTAGGTGCGCAGATGCTGCAACAGGCCATCGGACAGTGGCACCAGGCGATCCTTGCCACCCTTGCCCTGTTCAATGCGCAACAACCGCCGCTCCCTATCGATGTGACCCACCTTGAGCGACACCAACTCGCTGACGCGCAAACCGCAGCCGTAACAGGTGATGAGCATCATGCGGTGCTTGGGGTTTTTGCAGGCGGTGAAAATCCGACTCACCTCATCGCGGGCCAACAACTCGGGGATGCGCTGGGGCCGTTTCGGCACCGTGAGTGTCACCGCCATCGATGGCCACTGCAGTACCTGCAGATAAAAGAACCGGATGCCGTTGAGATACAAACGGCAACTGGCCGCTGACAGCTTGCGCTGTTTGACGAGGTAAAGAAAAAAGTCCTGCAGCTGATCGGTGGTCAGCCGGTCGGGGGGTTGGTGATAATAGCGAGCCAGTTGGCTAACGGCAGATAGATAGCTCTTATGTGTCCGTGGTGAAAAGCCACGCAGGCGCATGGCGTCGATCATCTTTTCTCGTAACGGGGTCATCGTCCTTCTCCTTGTTGGCAAGACCGGGAATGGTCTTCAAGAAGTGTGGTCGATGACAGTGGGATGTGAATGTTGCTCGTGAGGCGACCGCGAAGCGGTTTAGTTCAACGCTTAATCTACCCCAAAGTGGGGCATAACTCCGCCCCGAAATC
>JALTPW010000790.1 GCA_026999335.1 Chromatiales bacterium | reverse complement strand
GTATAGCTCCCTATTACTATATATTACTAGTCTTGACCCCTTGGCTCATTCTATTACTATATATTACTAGTCTTGACCCCTTGGCTCATTCAACTCAGGCTACATTTCTTTTCAACACTAAGCACCAAGCACTAAACACTAAACACTGCCTTTAAAACATTTCCTGCGGATCCACGTCGACAGACCAGCGCACCTTGCGGCCCAGCTTGTCGGTTTCCAGTTGCTGGAGCCAGGGATCGAGCAGCCGATGCAGGTCAACACGGCGGTTGGCCTGCAACAAAAGCTGCGCCCGCACACGCCCGGCGCGGCGTTCCATGGGCGCCGGGATCGGCCCCAGCAGTTGTACACCACGCAACTGCATCGCCTCGGCCAGTTCACGCGCCTGGCGCAGGAAACGCAGCGGCAGTTCACCATCCACCGCCTCGGCGCGCAGCAGGGCCAAATAGCTGAAGGGCGGCAGGTTGGCCTGGCGGCGTTCCTCCAGCGCAGCGTGGGCGAAGGCGGCATAGCCCTCGCGCAGCAGCCGTTGCAGCAGGGGGTGGTCGGGATGATGGGTCTGGATCAGCACCTGCCCCGGCCGTTGCGCGCGCCCGGCGCGGCCCGCGACTTGGGTGATCAACTGCGCCATGCGTTCGGTGGCGCGGAAATCGGCGCTGAACAGGCCCTGATCCACGTCCACCATGCCCACCAGGGTGACCTCGGGAAAGTGGTGGCCCTTGGCCAGCATCTGGGTGCCGACGAGGATGCGCGCGCTACCGTCGTGCACACTGTCCAGCAGGGCCTGCATGGCCCCCTTGCGGCGCGTGGTGTCGCGGTCGATGCGTACCATACCGATGCCCGGAAAGAGGCCTTGTAGGGCCTCTTCGAGACGCTCGGTGCCGGCGCCCACGGGGCGCAATTCGCTACCACGGCACTCGGGGCAGGCGGGATCGGCGGGACGCTCACTGCCACAGTGGTGGCAGCGCAGGCGTTTCCGGCCAGCAAACAACGTCATATGCGCATCGCAGCGACGACACTTGGCCACCCAGCCGCAGTCATGACATAGCAGGGTGGGCGCGTAGCCACGGCGATTGAGGAACAGCAACACCTGCCCATCGGCGTCGAGATGGCGGCGCATGGCGTTGACCAGCGCCAGCGACAGACCGCTGTTCATGGGCTGCTTGCGCACATCCAGCACCGCCAGCTCCGGATGCCGGGCATTGCCGGCACGTTCGCTCAGCCGTAAGTGGGAATAGCGTCCCAGACGGGCATTATGCAGGGTCTCCAGGGAGGGCGTGGCACTGCCCAGCAGCACCGGGATATTTTCCAGTTGGGCGCGTTTCACCGCCACATCGCGCGCCGAGTAGCGAAAACCATCTTGCTGTTTGAAGGAGGCATCGTGCTCTTCATCGAGGATGATCACCCCGGGTCGCGCCAGCGGGGTGAACACCGCGGAGCGGGTGCCGATGACGATGGCCGCTTCGCCATCGCGCGCCGCCAGCCAGGCATCCAGGCGCTCGCGGTCGGAGAGACCGGAGTGCAGCACGGCCATAGGCACCGGGAAACGGCGGCGGAAGCGATCCAGCAATTGTGGCGTGAGACCGATCTCCGGCACCAGCACCAGGGCCTGCTCGCCACACGCCAGCACCCGGGCGATGAGCCCCAGATAGACCTCGGTCTTGCCGCTGCCGGTGACGCCGTCGAGCAGGCTGACGCCGAAGTGGCCCAACCCTGTGCAGAGACTGGCCAGGGCCGCCTGCTGTTCGGCATTCAGCGTGGGCGCTTTATCGCGGGCGCCCGCTGCCGGCAACAGCAGGGCAGGTCGTTGCTCACGCACCACCCATTCTTTTTCCGCCAGCTTGCGCATGCTGGGCCGCCAGTTGTCCTGCCGCTCATTGATCGTGCTGGCCGACAGGCCCTCGGGGTGATCCATCAGCAGGCGCAGCAGGGCCGCCTGACGCGGCGCGCGGGTGAGCTGATCCGGTTCCTGTCTGGCACCACGACAAGTCAGGCGCCAGTGCTCCACACCACGCCGCTCGGCGGGTTCCCCCTGGCGTAGCAGGCTTGGCAGGGCGCTGAAAATCACTTCGCCGATGGGATGGGCGTAGTAGTCGCTGGCCCATTGCAAGAGAGAAATATCTGTAGTGTGAATAACGGAGCGAGTTTCCAACGCTGCTGAAATAGCCTTTAGTTTCGCTGTCGAACGTTCCTTTTCATCACTCAACGCCAACACCAGCCCCACAGTCTCCGAACGACCAAACGAGACTTTTACACGCACTCCCGGCATGACTGTCAACGCAGACGAGGCTATTTGATAATCAAAAGATCGTCGAAGCGGAACCGATATCGCCACACGGATGACAGATGGCCTTGTTGGCATGGCCGCACTCTAGCAGTTTTGTTGTGGGCAGAAAAAAGGCCGCTGACGGATTCATCCCGCCAGCGGCCTGCGGATAGTACGAACCCCCTAGTCGGGATTGCCACAGGTATTAGAGCTACCGAAGGGGCTCACTGCACCCGGCGGCGTGCTCTCCAGGCTGTTGACATCAGCAAGCAGCACCGGCAGCGTGAACTCGGCTTCGTCGAAACCTTCAGTACCACTGACCTGCGCTGAAGCACGCAACTTGAAACGAGTCCAAGAAGCGTAATTTTTGGCATACATAATTTTAATTTCTGCAAAACCCGTGTCGTCCGTGGTCACTTTCCCATCCACTGCCTGCACAACGGCCACATTGCCCGGTGTCAGAAGACCATCTTTGCTCTCGTCCTCATCGGGATCCAGCTGACCGTTAAGCGCCGTCTCACTGACCAGATTGTCCTCGTTCTCACAACCGGCACTATGATCGGCGACC
>JALTPW010000789.1 GCA_026999335.1 Chromatiales bacterium | reverse complement strand
CCCCGATATAGTGGTATTGAGTGATATACAAACGTGAACCATCAGGGCTGATCGCCATGTCGGTGACATCACTGCCTGGGATATTGATTGCGGGATCCAATAACTGATCGTTTGTTGTATCAAAAACGTGCAGAGAGTCGTCCGGCATGCCGGTCATTAAATACAAGCGATCACCATGGGGGTGCATGATCATGGCGACGGGTGAGCTGATGATGCCAAGGTCTATGGATGGCTGTTTCGTGCCGGTGAGCGCGTCTATTTTTTCCAGGTGGATAGGTAATTCTGCATTGGCGCGGGTCGCGATGTAGACAGTTAAACCATCCGCTGTCGCGGCGATCAGAAATGGCTCGGAGTCGAGCGCGATATGGATTGCCTCACCGATTTCATCACCCATGCGTCGCCACTGATCGAAACCGCCGTCGGCGATATGTTCGGCCTCGATGCAGCTGGCAGGGTTTGCTTGTCGCAGATAGTCATTGAAGGCCTCGGCCACCTCGGGCAGGTCGAGCGCAAACTCCACCCGGCCCAGCGGTTGAAAGCGATCCAGTTTGACCCGTTGTGCCCCGCTTCCACTGCCTATTTCCAGTTCGATGGGAACTTGGTAACGGTCAGGCTGGTAGCGCAGGCGGAACAGGGCCGCCACTGGGCCGGTGATGTCTTCAGCGCCGGAAAGGCGCCAGGAGAGGCCGCCGTTCTGTGTGTTTTGCAGGCCAGGCGTATCGGCATCCACCGCTTTCGCGCTCCAAACCGCCTTACCTTCCAGGCTTTGCATGACGAGCCAGTAGCGGGCGTTTTGTCGGGCCTGAAACTGGAATTCCTGTGGCAGGGGGACACTGATCCATGTTGCCTGTCCCGCAGTCTCCCGGTCGAGGCTGAATTCGACGTTCTCTGTCAATAGGGAGGCGCCGGCGGGCTTGCCATCCAGATCCTCGCGCAGGTCGAGCTGTAACCGCACCGTGCGTGTAACGGCCGCCAGCAGCAGATCGACCGCCGTGGCGCCGACGCCCTCATTTAGCCGGATGGGCTGGGCCTGGGTCGCTGAGGGTGACACCAGAACCTCGCCCGGGGCGTCGATGTTACCCAGAGGGCCGTAGACGATGCGGGAGTCGTCGAAGGCCCCAATGACACTCGCGGTGGTATCCCGTGGAACGACCTGTGCATTCGGGGGCAGCGCAACCTGCAGCACACCTTCGTCGATGTTGGCGAAGCTGTCGTAGTCGAAGGGCAATGACACTTCGTTCAGTCCCGCTGGCAACAGGGCGGTCTCGAACAGGTATTCGATCTCCACCGTGACGGACAGTCGCGTGAGGGTGTCGGAGTGAAGGGTGAACGGCAGGCGATAAAAGCCGTTAATGGCCTCCTGGTCTGTAATAAATGCTTGCAGGATCCGGGCAAAGTCCGTCGACGCCTGCGGCGTCGTGATCTCGCCCACCCGGGTCCAGAACGGCGCCAGATTACCCAATCGTACGCTCACATTACTGGGTGTGCTGCGGATGACGATTTTCTGGATATCGGGATTAGCGCCCGTGTTGCTCAGCTTGAATTTAACCACCGTCAGACCGGGCAGGCGTTGTTCGTTACCGCTGATGGTGAATAGCGTGCTACCTGGCGCCGCCAGGGCGCCTTTGTCATTGATTTCCACATAGGCACCGCCCAGGTCGATCTGCAATGTGGCATTGTTCAGATTACTGCCCTTGAGCCAGGCCAATGTGCGACGGGCATGAAAATCCACCTCGACCCAATCGGCATTGACCGCCTTGGTCGCGCCCCAGTCACCACGGTGGCCGGTAAAGGTGATGGTCTCCGTAAACGGATCCGAACCACCACTTGTATCAATGGGGGTCAGGTTGATCCTGGCATGAAGTATGCGCGCGCCGGCAGGGAGGCCGTGCAGCAATAACGTGCGGTCGCCCTCGAAAGGCGTCCCGCTGCCGTCGTATTGGTCGAGCAGTTTCATGCTTTCATTCCAGGTTTAGGTCGTTGCTCAACAGTGGCTCCAAAACAGTGGCTCCAAAACAGTGGCTCCAGGATAGTTGTCACTACAACGTCATTATTGCGAGACCGCCTGCCGGGATGATGATTGCTCGGCAGGCACATGCTTCCTCTTCTCAGCTTCGTAATAGCATCATCAGATCCAGCGGCTTGAGTTTGTTTTTAATAATGTCCTCGGTAATTCCGGTAGGTAAAGAAGTAGGATCCACAAGTTTGGCTTGTTCGACAGCGATTGCCGTTGTGTCGTAGTTGGCGTGAATCACGCTGACTTTGCGTTCTATAGTGATGACTGTGCCATTAGCTGTTCCTGAGTCCGGGTCGATTTTTAAAGCATAAGTCACGGTGTCACCACGGACTTGCTGCGGAGCCAAGGCGATTTTGATATCGTCCCATTCGTCAGCGACTTTTAAGTCCTGGACGGTGCGGCGGTCTTTGACGGATTCTTCGATCCAGTCGCTACGGCAATGGGTGATCTCATCGTTAGGGTCTTCCATGAAGGCGTCCAACATGTCATTGAGCACGTCACCCAGGGTATCGTCGTCTTCATATTGCACTGCCAGCTCTGTCAAGAATGGCTCCAGGGGAATGCCGATCTTGATTTTTCGACGATTGATGTTGTGCATCAAACCGTAGCGCTCCGCCTCACGGTGGCCGTAATACACAAACAGTTTGCAGTCCTCCAGTTTCGGGCATTCCTCGAGGAGTTCCTTGTTATTCTCTTTGTTGAAAAGCGCCATCAGTTGATAGACGTCAACCAGGGGGTAACGCCCCAGGTTATGATCCAGTAAGGCAATGTCCTCGTTGTCTTCATCTTCGTCGCTTGGCAAGCGTATACTTTCGCTGGGAAAGCGTTTGATGTAACGCCGGTAACCCGCGATCTCCTCGTGATCATGGATTTTTTGCGCATAGCGTTCATCCAGCTGGGTCACCCACTCGGTTGGGCTTTGGTTGTCGAATTTCTCACTGTTGCCCGCCAGGTTGACTCCCTCCTCGCGAATCTCTTCCTTGGCGGCTTGTTTGGCCGCCAGGATGTCATCTTTGATATCTAACTGCATTTGGTTCCAGTCGCCGGCGGCGAGCAGGTCGCCGGGGTTGCGGGTGATGTAAGGGGTGGTTTGGTTTTGCATGGCGGTTTCTCCGTTAGTGACGGTTACGATCCTTGAGTGATACTTCGGTGTTATTTCTGCTGACGGTGGTATGGATGCCGGCGGCCTTGGCCTGTAAGACGCCAAGAGGGCCGGCGCGCATTAATACGTCTGTTTGTGCCGGTAGATGCAGGTCTGGCTCGTTCAGATCCTTGCCCATGGCGATCTTGCGGGCGTTTTCAAACCGCGCACTGGCATAAATGATCTCGACATCGAACATCGCCGGCCCGGATGCACGGGCGGAAATGGCAATCTCATTGCCCCATGCCCCCGCTTCCCGGGCCCTGATCTCGATAAATCCGCTTAAACCTTCCTCGGAGAGATAGAGTCGTGCGGGCGCGCTGTCGGTGCCCAGGGTCAGTGATGCCGGTTTGCGGAACGGCAGGGTGACGGCCTGCCAGCCTTGCGGTACGAATCCTGTGACGCTTGCTTCCACCAGCGTGGAACGGGTGTTGAGCAGTGTCACCAGGAAGCGTTCATCGTCGGCTGGCTCCGTCACGGCCTTTTCGTGCAGCTCGGGATTTTTGTGGCCTTGTCCAAAACGGGCTTGGTCAAAATGACCGCCGAAACGGGCCGGCAGATCGGCCGGAAGGTTTACCTGCAAGGCGCCAGGTTGGTGCCGGATCCAACTGAAAGTAGTCAGGGCGCTGGGCCGGGGCGGGTTTTCCGTGTCGGCAAAGACCGTTTTCACCCGCTCCGGCGGCAGCGGTGTGAACCGGCTGACATCAAAAATGGCCCGATCCCGGCAGCCACCAGCGGCGAAATGGGCGGCGTCGAAAAGGGTCATATCGAAACGGTCGCCATGACAATCCTGATAGCGCCATCGGTTCTGGCCACGGAGGAGTTTCAAACCCGTATCCCTGGCCAGGGACTCGGCCTTGATCAGCCTGGAGCTTTGCGGCCCGGCATTGATCCGCCGCACCAGTGCATCGTCCCGTTGTGGATCCACGCCGATGGTGACGCCGGGGTAGTGCTCTTCACCGATACTGTCCAGGGGCGGGCTCACCCGCACGCTGAGGTCAAACAGCTGTGCGATTTGCCTGACCCGCATCAGTGGCGGCGTATCGGGATACAGCGGGCCGGTGACGCTTATTACCCGCTGGAGGAAGTCCGCCAGTCGAACGTCCGGGCCGGGGCGCAGTTTGACGATGGGTTTGTCGTCGACATCCATCAGGAGCCACTCTTCGCCATCTTGGCGCAGGCGGCCTTGCAACATGGCGATACCCCCATCGGCCACCGGTGGCTCGACGACGCCCGGCACACTCTCTTCGATGGCCACCGTGATCGAGTGGTCGCTCAGCTCGCTCCTGGCCCGCAGTTTGACGACGTGTAAGGCCAGCGGGTTCAGCAGATGCAAGACCTGCTGGCCATCACCGTTGCGGCACAGCCTCGATGGCTGTGGCTGGGGCACCGTAATCTGCGCACCCAGCGGCCCCACCAGGATGTCCGCCGCAGGCACGGGGCGTGTTTCGCCAGCGGGGGATTGGATAATGGCCCGCAGACCCCGGGATTCGTCGCGGCTGATTTTCGCGGTCTCTCCCCGTTGAATGACGGTGAGCAGTCGTATCTGCCATCCCTGCGTCACATTGACCAATGCAGGCCATACCACGCCCTGGGGCGCATGCAGTGAGATCTCGCCATGGGCATCGCTCGCGCCGGTATTGTGAATGCGCCAGCCTGTACCGTGATGCAGCGATTGCGGCGCTGCTTCGGTCACCTCGGGCGGATACTCGACGACTTCCAGGTAGCGCAATGGTGAGACGGCGAGACGGCTGTGTTTTCCTGCCGTGTTCGAGGTTAATTGGAGCTTGTTGTCTTCGCCAATGGCCGCGATGCCCGGAAACTGGGCGTTGATGGCGTCGACAATGTCGGGCAGAAAAGTCATGACCGGCACCGCACCGGAGACATCGATGTCCGTGGGCAGGCCATCGTCCACACTCAGTCGCAGTACGCGGCGCGCAGTGAGGTCGACGGGGCTGAGCAGGGGGATCTCTCCCGTGATGCGTGCGGGTTGCGGATCGGCGCCCGCCGTCGTGTCGGTGACTTGATCGAGCAACAGGGTTCGTGCGTCGCCGGCGCTGTAATGCGTCGCCGTAATGCGGCTGGCCGTCCCCACCTTGCCGGACGTCAACACGAGGCGGTCGCCATCGCGGCTGGCGATCCCGCTGCCCAGGGTTTTATTGATGGCAGCGATGATCTCATCCAGGTCGGTGTGTTGCGGATCGGTGGCACTGGCCGCGCAGTCCACGTCCAGCACCGTGCCGCCATCCAGGGCCAGACGCAGGTAACGTCTGCTGCTGAGATCGATGTCGCCGCTTAAGTCCGCTTGACCGATGATCCGTGCCGGCGCCGCATCGACGCCCTGATAGGTACGTGGCGGCGTGATGCCGAACAGGGCCGCGGTGGCGTCTGCTGCGCCGGGTGCCGAGAAAACAATACGACTGCCGGTGCCGCTGCCGGGGGAGGTCAGACGCAGGTAACGGCCGTCGTGGCTGGCGACGATCTCGTCCAGGGCCAGATTGATGATGATGATGATTTCGTTCAACGACGTGCGAGCGGGGTCGGCGCCCGCGCAGGAGATCTCCACTGGCGGCGAGCCGTCGATGCCGAGTCGTATCCGCTCCGCGCCGCTCAGATCGACACCGTCGCTCAGATCGACGGTGGCCACGAAACCGACCCCCGAAGCCTCCGTGCCCCGGTAGGTTCCGGTTGGTGCGCCGAGTAACAATTCAAGGGCGTCTTCGGCCTGCGGGGGTTCGAGGACGATACGGCTGGCGGCGCCGCTGGTGGGCGATGTGAGGGTGAGATTTTTTCCATTGTGGCTGGCCACGGTCTGGCCCAGTGCGGTATTGATTGCGCTGCTGATTTCCTCGATCACCGTGGCGCGCGGGCGGGGGCCACGGCAATCGATATCCACCGGCGGCTGTGCGTCGATGCCGAGCCGCAGATAGGGCTTCTGCCGCAGATCCACACCGCGACTGAGATCAGTTCGGCCCTCAACTTGGGCGCGGGCGGCCTCGACGCCCTGTGCCTGTCGCGATACGAACCCGAGGATGACCTGCGCGGCCTCGTCGATAATCATGGCGCGGCTGACGAAGCGTCGCTGTCGCACGGTTGTCAGTGGTTCGATGGCCACGCTGCCGGCCGCACCCAAGGTCGGCGAGGTGAGGGTCAGGCGCCGGCCGTCATGACTGGCGATATCGGCCGCCAGCCCGGTGTTGATCGCCGCCGCCAGCTCGGCCGGGGTCGCGGTGCGAGGGTTGGCCGCTGCGGTACGCAGATCAATGTTTGTCCAGGTGCCGGCATCGATGGCGATACGCAGAAAATACCGGCCTGTTACGTCGATGCCGCCGCTGAGGTCGCGTTGGTCGGTAAGGCTTGCCGTGGATGCGGCACTGCCGTCGGCATCCCGGGGACGGATGCCGAACAGGGCATCGGTGGCGTCGCTGTTGGGCGGGCTGGCCAGGACAATGGCGCTGCCCGCGCCGGTGCTGGGGGAGGTCAGGGTCAGGAAACGCACCGTGTGGCTGGCGACCGTGCTGCCGGTGGCGGTGTTGATCGCGGTGGCCACTTCATTGATCGAGGTTGCCGCCGGATCGGTTCCGGCACAATCGATGGTGATGGCTGCGCCACCGTCGATACTGAGTTGAATCAGGGCGTTTTTGCTGAGATTGACACCACTGCTGAGATCGTGCGTTGCCGTCACCCGGGCCGCGTAGGCATCACGGCCGCTGTAAATGGAAAACACCGGCCCGAACAGACGCTGCGCGGCATCCTGTGCGGCGGCCTGGTGAAAGGCGATGCTGCTGTCGATGCCGGTGGTGGGTGAGGTCAGGGTGAGCCGGTTGCCATTGTGGCTGGCGACGGCCATTCCCAGGTCGCTATTGATGTTGTCGCGTATTTCATCCAGCGTGGTATGGGCCGGATCGGCCCCGGCGCAATCGATCTCGGCCAGCAGGCCGCCGTCGATGGCCAGGCGCAGGTAACGTTCCCCGCTGAGATCAATATCACCACTCAAATCCACGCTGCCGGTTACCCCGGCGGCCGAGGCATCGCCGCCGCCGTAGTGGCGTGGCGCCAGGCCGAGAATGACCGCAGCGGCGTCATTGCCGCTATCCTCGACCTCGATGCGGCTGGTTGGCCCGGTGGTGGGTGATTCGAGGATCAGGTAAGGGTTTTGCGGATACGCCACCGTCACACCGGCCCCGTCATTGATGGCGGCCACCAGTTCATCCAGGCTCACGGCGGTGGGGTTGGCCGCCAGAGCGGTGACATCGATGTCGATGGCCGCGCCGCCATCGATTTTTAGGCGCAGGGTGGTGGCGCCACGCAGGTCCACAGCCTCGCCAAGATCGATGCTTCCCGTGATGCGGGCCGCCAGGGGGGGGCTTCCCGTGACGGTATCGATACCCAGTACGAGGCTGCTGGCGTCGTCACCGCGTGCCTGACAGGTGACGAGAGTATCGCTGGGGCGCTGCCACCAGCTGTCCAGCTGTTCGTGTTGGTCGGCGATGTGTAGCGCCAGGGCCTCGGCGGTCACCCGCAGGATGCCTTGCACGGTCACCGTGCCTTCGAGGAGGGTACGGATATAGCGCTTGAGGTGTTCGCGGAATTCTTCGACGCCTTCATCGCTTCGGGGCGATAGGCCATAGAGCGCGGCAAGCCGGGCCAGATCGTCAATGGTCTCGGCGCCGCGGTCGGCGTGATCCACCCAATGGGCGCGCATGATCGCTGCCAGGCTGTTTTCCGCCCACTGCAATTCGTTGCCGAAGGCATCCACCAGGGCATGGAGTGCCGACGGCCGTGGCAGCGCCTTGAAGGTGCTCGGCAGATAGCTCAGGATACGATCGGTCTTGGTCGGCAAATCAGTCCTCCTTTTCCAGCAGCAGTACGTCTTCGGCCGCCATCTCCAGCATGACCCACCAGGGTTCGCCGTCCACGCTCGCGCTCACCTGGAATTCGCCCGATTCGATCATTTCGTCGCTCACCGGTTGGCCGGCCGGCGTTTGCAGCAGGCCGCGATCAGGCAGGCGCTGGGCGGTTGGCTGCAAGGCCGGCGCATCCTGGCTGATGGTTTGCGAAATGCGTTGTCGCACGGCGGCCATATCGTCCAGGGGGGTGCCTTGCAAGGCCGTCAT
>JALTPW010000788.1 GCA_026999335.1 Chromatiales bacterium | reverse complement strand
AGGCGGTGAAGGTGTCCAATGATTCACCGGTGCTGCTCGACCGCTTCCTCGACGATGCCATCGAGGTGGACGTGGATGCCATCTGCGACGGCACGGACGTGCTGGTGGGTGCCATCATGGAGCATATCGAGCAGGCGGGGGTGCATTCGGGGGACTCCGCCTGTTCGCTGCCGCCGTACAGTTTGTCGCAGGATGTGCAGGTGCGTCTGCGTGAACAGGCGCGCAAGCTGGCCCTTGAGTTGAACGTGGTGGGCCTGATGAATGCCCAGTTCGCCATCAAGGACGACGACATCTATATTATCGAGGTGAACCCACGTGGTTCACGCACTGTGCCCTACGTCTCGAAGGCCACCGGCGTGCCGTTGGCCAAGGTGGCGGCCCGCTGCATGGTGGGCAAGAGCCTGAAGGCGCAGGGCATCGGTGCTGAGGTGATTCCCGACTATTATTCGGTGAAAGAGGCGGTGTTTCCGTTTAACAAGTTTCCGGGCATCGATCCCATTCTCGGCCCGGAGATGAAATCTACCGGTGAGGTGATGGGTGTAGGACGCAGTTTCGCTGAGGCTTATGCCAAGGCCCAGCTGGGCGCGGGTGTTATTTTCCCCAAGGGTGGCCGCGCCTTTGTCAGCGTCCGTGATGCCGACAAGAAACGCCTGCTGCCTGTGGTGCAGAAGGTCGTGGCGCTGGGTTTTGATATTGTCGCCACCGAGGGTACGGCCGCCCTGCTGGTCGAAGCCGGCATCGCCTGCGAGCGAGTGAACAAGGTGACGGGGGGGCGTCCCAACATTGTCGACATGATCAAGAATGACGAGATCGACTTGATCATTAACACCACTGAGGGTAAAAAAGCCGTTGCGGATTCGGGCGCGATTCGCAGCAACGCCCTGCAACGTAAGGTGAATTATTCCACCACACTGGCTGGCGCCGATGCGATGTGCATGGCGATGCAGCAGGGTGATTTTAGTGAAATCAATAGATTGCAGGATCTTCATGAGGAGATTTCGAAATGACGGGCAAGGTACCCATTACTGCGCGCGGTGCGGAGATGTTGCGCAAGGAACTGCAGCACCTGAAGAGTGTCGAGCGGCCAAAGGTCATCCAGGCCATCGCCGAGGCGCGTGAACACGGCGATTTGAAAGAGAACGCCGAATATCATGCCGCCCGCGAGCAGCAGAGTTTTATCGAAGGCCGTATTGGCGACATCAACGGCAAGCTGGGTAATGCACAAATCATCGACGTGACCACTCTGAATCCGGGCGGCAAGGTCGTGTTCGGCGCCACCGTGGATTTGATCGACGAAGAGACTGGCAAGGAGGTGACTTATCAGATCGTTGGCGAAGATGAGGCCGATATCGCCCAGGGCATGATCTCTATTACGTCACCCATTGCCCGTGCATTGATCGGCAAGGAAGAGGGCGATATTGCCGAGGTGCAGGCCCCGGGCGGCATCAAGGAATACGAAGTCGTCGGCGTGCGTTACACCTGAGTGACGCATCTCCTGAGTGTCTTCGAGCGCATCCTGCTGACCCTGTGGGTGGGTGGGCTGTGGACCACCGGCTATCTGGTCGTGCCGGCGTTGTTCGCCTCGCTGGACAACCGCATGCTCGCCGGAGAACTGGCGGGAAACGTATTCAGCGTAATGAACTGGGTGGGTCTGGCCTGTGGCGGCTTGCTGCTCGCCGGCGTGCTGCTGCGCGAACGCAGCCGGAGCCTGATGGCGTGGCGTCTCTGGGTGTTGGCGGCGATGCTGGCCATCGTGGCCATCGGGTTGTTTGCCTTGCAGCCGCAGATGCAGCTGCTGAAGGTACAGGGAATCGGGCCGGGAAGTGTGCAGGCCATTGCGTTCGGGCGCCTGCACGGCGTGTCGTCGGCGCTGTTTTTGATCAACAGCGTTCTTGGTCTGCTGCTGGTGGGTGCGGGAATGCGTGCCTCGCGCTGATGGCGTCAGGTCTTTGGCAGAACAATGAGCTTCTGTTTGCTGGCACGATAGAAGACGCCGATGTGGCCGATGTTGTTGACCAGCTCGCTGTGGGTTTTCCGGCAGATTTCGTCAATGGCCGCTGCACGGTCATCGCGCGCCATGCCAGCGAGGCGGATCTTGATCAGCTCATGGTGCAGCAAACGGCCGTCGATCTCGCTGATCACGCCGTCGGTAATGCCGGCATTGCCAACCATGACCACCGGCTTGAGTGTGTGTGCCAGGGCACGTAAGTGACGTTTTTGTTTAGAAGTCAGAGACATATGAATCAACAGGTTCCACAGGAAAATGATCGCCAGTCGGCGAGGAAGGGTTTTGGTGTCGCCGCCAGCCCCCTCAACAGCGTCAAGCTGGAATTGGGGATTATCCTCGTTGTCGGACTGCTGCTGTGGCTGGCGGTGGATTCTATCACAGCCGATTTTGCAAACCAGTTGCTAATTCTCGCCGTGTTTGGTGGAACGGGCGCCCTCTGGCTGGTGTTTCGAACCCGTCGTACTCTCAATCAGCTCAGTCAGAAGGGCGGCAAGATGACCGATAAGCAGGTGGGCGAACAGCGGGACGAAACCCATGAAACGCAGCAAAAGTAGCCAGAACTGGCTGAAACGCCACTTCGACGACCCCTATGTAAAGCAGGCGAAAAAGGCCGGCTATCGCTCGCGTGCGGTATTCAAGCTACTGGAAATCCAGGAAAAAAGGCGCATTATCAAGCCTGGTCAGGTCGTCGTCGACCTGGGCGCCGCGCCCGGTGGCTGGGCACAGGCCGCCGTGCCGCTGGTCGGCAAAAAAGGGGCGATCATTGCGCTGGACATCCTGCCCATCGAGCCCATCGAGGGGGTTACCTTCATCCAGGGCGATTTTG
>JALTPW010000787.1 GCA_026999335.1 Chromatiales bacterium | reverse complement strand
TATTGTCGAAAAATGCGCATCGCGGGCATGGCCCGCTCCTACAGACCGCAAACCCTCAATCGAGGATGTTTTCAATCAGTTGCTTGATGGACGCCGCATCGAAAGGCTTGTCGCACATGGCCGAGACACCGGCCTGCTGCACACCGGCCAAGCGGCTGGCATCCTGCTCGCTGGAGATCATCAGGATCGGCACGCTGGCCTGCTCACTCTCCTGGCGCACATGTTCGACAAATTCCTTGCCGTCCATCTCCGGCATATTGAGATCGGTGATGATGAGGTCGTAATAATTCTGCTTCACCAGCTCGAAGGCCTGCTGGCCATTTTCCGCCTCGGTAAGGTTTTCGATGCCCATGGAAGTCAGGATGCGCCCGATGTGGCGACGTGCCAGACCACTGTCATCCACCAACAGTACGTTCAGATCTTCCAGCAGCACACTGTCCGTCTCCAGCGTGCCCGGATCGAAATAGTCCAGCGTGGCATACAACGCGGTGCGCAGCTGCTCCAGTTCGAAGGGTTTGGGCAGTAAGGCAATGGCGCCGGCCTGGCGAATGGGTTCGAGGTAGCGGTAATGGGTCTCGCTGGAGATGAGCATGAAGGGCACATCGGGCTGTGTATCGCCACGGCGGATGGTTTCCAACAGCTCGGTGCCGGTCATGTCCGGCAGGTGCATGGCGCTGATAATCAAATCCGGCGCATGCGACGTCAGACTGGCGAGCGTATCTTCACCCTTGCGAGCCCACTGCACATGGCTGACACCCAGCGTTTGCAAGTAATTCTCGATGATCCGGTGCTGCGCCAGGGAGGGCTCCACCAGGATCACATGCAGATTTTCCAGGCCGATTTCCGCCATCAGTTCAGCATCCCCTCGATAAGCTGTTTTACCGTACCGGAATCGAAGGGTTTGTCGCAGATGGCCGAAACACCGGCCTGTTGTACCGCGGCGATGCGACTGTCATCGGATTCGCTGGATACCATCAGCACCGGAATACTGGCCTGGGCACTGGATTCACGAATCTGTTCCACCAGCTCCTTGCCATTCATGTGCGGCATATTGTAGTCGGTGACCACCAGGTCAAAGAAATTTTGGCCGATGATCTCTAGCGCCTCGACGCCATTGGTAGCGGTAGTAATGTCCTCGATGCCCATGTTACTCAGCACACGCGAGATATGCCGGCGTGCCGTACTTGAATCATCCACCACCAGTACCTTCAGCTCCTCACTGGCAAAGTCGCGTGACGCCAATTCGCCTGGATCGAGGTAATTCAGTGTCGACTGCATGGCGGCCTGCAACTGCTCACGCGTGAAGGGTTTGGGCAACAAGGCAATGACGCCGGCCTGGCGAATGGGTTCCAGATAGCGATAATGGGTCTCACTGGAGATGAGCATAAAAGGGATCTCAATCAACGCCGCCTCTCCGCGCATGGTCTGTACCAGCTCGGTACCGGTCATGTCGGCCAGATGCATGGCGCTGATCACCAGATCCGGCGTGGCCGCATGCATTTCCTGCAAGGCTTCTGCGGCCGTTTTCACCGCAAACAGCATCTCGACACCCAGCCCCCGCAAATAGCTTTCGATAATCCTGCTCTGCGCAGAGGAAGGTTCAACCAGCAATACGCTGATCGCGTCGATACTCAATCTGGACATGGCGCCGTACCATCAATTCGGAAGTTCCGGGTTAGTTGTCGGTATCGGCGTGGCAGAGCTTTAGTCTGGTGAAGAAAGGGTGGTTGCCAATAGGCTTTTCAGGCCGCCCCCTGTGTCAGGATAGATCATTCATTACCAATGAGAGCCGCTCTCTCATCAAGCTGTTGTTTGACCTTTCGCCATTCAGGCAGGACTTGATCCATCAATCGGTAAAAACGGCGGCTGTGATTCAGCTCACGCAAGTGGCAAAGCTCATGCAGAATCACATAGTCGATGAACGCCAGCGGCGCCTTGATAAGGTGCGTGTTCAGGGTTACAAGCCCCCGTGAGTTGCAGCTTCCCCAGCGGCGGCGCATCTTGCGCAGCTTCAGCTCGGGCACAGAATCCACCCAGGGCACGGTTTCGCTCAACTCAGCAAGGCGCTGTTGGAACACCGTGCGCGCCTGTTCGCGGTACCAGCACCAAAGCCGGTGCTTGATGTTATCGGGGTTCACATTGACGACGTGGATATGGAGGGATTGTGAAAAAATGCCCTGCGGCTGTAAAGGGTGCCGATGGTCGACGGGTCTCAGTCGATACCGCTCACCCAGAAAAAAGTGCTCTTCATCTTCAAGATAGGACAGCGGGCGCACGAAACCCGTGCTTGCGTTGATTTCGTCCCGGCGTTGTAACAGCCATTCCGCCTGCTCGGCAACCCAGTGCCGGATTTGTAGCAGATTTACCGATACCGGCACATCGACCAGCACACCGCCATCCGGGAGAATCTTGATCAGCGAGCGTGTTTTTCTGCGCTGATTGAATTTCACGCGGTAGCAAAGCGAGCGGCCCGCGATGATGATTTCCTGTTTGATCATAAGGAATAGCGTTTGTTGAGATCGTACATGCTAACTGCTGGTGTGGAGGGTATCCAGTCCTGCATTCGAGAGTGCCGTGGTGAGCACCTGACCATTTTCCCCGTGGGCTGCGTCTGCTCCGACCCCAACGGAGGGACTCAATAACCCCTCAGCCTCTTGCAAAATTTTTGGTATCGCCGATAATACCAATATGAATGCGGCGAATGTTGTGTTTGATACCAATGTCTTAATTGCAGCCCTTAAGTCTAAAAGGGGAAGTGCCTATAAGTTATTGATTTCAATAACGGATAATTTGTATATCCCAAATGTATCGGTACCCCTGTTTGTAGAATATGAGTC
>JALTPW010000786.1 GCA_026999335.1 Chromatiales bacterium | reverse complement strand
CTCACAATACAACTCCTTAAGCTGCGGCATGTCCGGCAAGGATGTAAGAGACGTGCATCCCTCACAATACAACTTTTTAAGTTGCGGCATATCCGGCAAGGATGTAAGAGACGTGCATCCCTCACAATACAACTCCTTAAGTTGCGGCATGTCCGGCAAGGATGTGAGAGACGTGCATACCCCGCAATACAACTTTTCAAGCTGCGGCATGTCGGGTAAGGATGTAAGAGACGTGCATTCCTCACAATACAACTCCTTAAGCTGCGGCATGTCCGGCAAGGATGTAAGAGACGTGCATCCCTCACAATACAACTTTTCAAGCTGCGGCATGTCCGGCAAGGATGTAAGAGACGTGCATCCCTCACAATACAACTTTTCAAGCTGCGGCATGTCCGGCAAGGATGTAAGAGACGTACATACCCCACAATACAACTTTTTAAGCTGTGGCATGTCCGGCAAGGATGTGAGAGACGGGAATTCCTCACAATACAACTTTTCAAGCTGTGGCATGTCCGGCAAGGATGTGAGAGACGTGCATACCCTACTATACAACTCCTTAAGCTGCGGCATGTCCGGCAAGGATGTGAGAGACGGGCATTCTTCACAATGCAACTCTTCAAGCTGTGGCATGTCCGGCAAGAATTTTAGGGACGTGCATCCCCAGCAATGCAACTCCTTAAGCTGCGGCATGTCCGGCAAGGATGTGAGAGACGGGCATTCCCAGCAATACAACTCTTCAAGCTGCGGCATGTCAGGTAAGGATGTAAGAGACGTGCATTCCTCACAATACAACTTTTTAAGCTGCGGCATGTCCGGCAAGGAGATAATCCAATCTTCTCCAGAAATGTCCAAACATCCATTTTGAATGCTGAATTTGCATCCTTTTGAGAATGTGATGGTTGTGCCATCAAATGTATAATTCATTTTAAATGCTCTCCTTTTAAGTTCTTATAGATTATTTTAAATTATTACAGAAGAATTGCAAGTTGTTTAGGACTCATATAACTCCAGGATATAATCAGGCTCGAGTCCGAAGAATTCTTCGCATATATTCATAGCTGAGATCATGTCTTCTTCAACCAAGTAAGCTATTAGCTGTTCTTTTGCTTCTGTAATAGCTTCTTGTGCTTCTTCTTCGGTCATATTGTCACGTCGCATGAGGACTTCTTTAATAGTTTCCATTTTTATATTCCTTTTACGTTTAAGTTCTTGCAAATTATCTTATAAAGGATCCCTGGGGATTGCAAGTTAATCCTCAAAAATTTTTCTGGAAATGAGAGACGTGCATACCCCACAATGCAACTTTTCAAGCTGTGGCATGTCCGGCAAGGATGTGAGAGACGTGCATCCCTCACAATGCAACTCCTTAAGCTGCGGCATGTCCGGCAAGGATGTAAGAGACGTGCATTCCCTACAATACAACTTTTCAAGCTGCGGCATGTCCGGCAAGGATGTAAGAGACGTGCATCCCACACAATACAACGTTTCAAGCTGCGGCATGTCCGGCAAGGATGTGAGAGACGTGCATTCCCTACAATACAACGTTTCAAGCTGCGGCATGTCCGGCAAGGATGTGAGAGACGGGCATTCCCAGCAATGCAACTTTTTAAGCTGCGGCATGCCCGGCAAGGATGTGAGAGACGGGCATTCCCAGCAATACAACGTTTCAAGCTGCGGTATATCCGGCAAGGATGTAAGAGACGTGCACCCCCAGCAATGCAACTTTTCAAGCTGCGGCATGTCCGGCAAGGATGTAAGAGACGTGCATACCCCACAATGCAACTCCTTAAGCTGCGGCATGTCAGGCAGGAATTTTAAGGACGTGCATACCCAGCAATGCAACTCTTCAAGCTGTGTCATGTCGGGTAAGGATGTAAGAGACGTGCATTCCTCACAATATAACTTTTTAAGCTGCGGCATGTCTGGTAAGGATGTAAGAGACGTGCATTCCTCACAATACAACTTTTTTAGCTGCGGCATGTCCGGCAAGGAGGTAATCCAATCTTCTCCAGAAATGTCCAAACATCCATTTTGAATGCGGAATTTGCGTCCGTTTGAGAATGTGAGGGTTGTGCCATCAAATGTATAATTCATTTTAAATGCTCTCCTTTTAAGTTCCTATAGATTATTTTAAATTATTGCAGAAGAATTGCCAGTTAATCCTCAAAAATTTTTGTGTTTTAAAGTTTAAGGTTCAGCAATATCCTCAGGAGGATTATTAAACTCCTCTTCTCCATGAAGCCAAGCTTCAGTTCCTTCATACCATTTTAAGGCCATTGCTTCTGATCCTCGAATTCCTTGTGTTATATATTCTGCACTTTCTCCGTCTACTAAATCATAATTAGCCAGGGGATTCAATTTTTGAAAAGTAGCGTTTCTAATGGGAATATCTAACTCTTCTCTGGCTTCGTCAATATCTTTAACTGGATAAAATATCGTCTCCCCTTTATCTCCAAAAACGGCAAAAAGTTTATTTTGGGCATTCTTTACTACTCCAAATTTCCAATAATGCCCTTCTGTTGCTGCGCAAATATCCTGATATCTTCCTGTTATATCTTCCAAGCCTAAAAATTCTACGTTTAGCATTCCAGACTCCCAAAGTTCTACTTCTTCAGGAAAGTAGAACTTTTCATGTTTTTGGGCTTTTTGAATTTCAGTTTCATAGGTCATGCTTTTTCTCCTGTTTTTTACTGTTAAAAGAATTATAGGTCCTAAAGGTTTAAGAGTCAAGTTTTTTAACTTGTGGGATACATAAGCTAAGGACTGAAGGCGTTGCGGGAGGGCTGAGGGTGTTGCAGGGGGCTGAGGGTGTTGCAGGAGGACTGAGGGCGTTGCAGGGGGC
>JALTPW010000785.1 GCA_026999335.1 Chromatiales bacterium | reverse complement strand
AGTAAATTTCCGGGTAACAGAGGGGTATTTACTAATCAGTCGAAAATAAAGGATACACTTTCTTTCTATGTTAGAAAGGACATTCATTGATTTGGAACCGATTGCCCGGAAATAAGGTATTAGTGAAATCCTTTTTCAGAAATGAAGCGGTATCCTTTGCTGCTGGCCAGGTAGTAATATACCTTCAGTGCAAGATCTAACAACTCTTGTTTTTAATCTATAATTTGTGATTTTTTGTCACAGATAGTTAACTAATTTGTGTGGGATTTATGAAATATAACATAATCTTTATTATTGATTTGGATCAATACAAATAGATGCAAAAATGTGCATTCTCATACGGCATTATCCAGGATTTCAATCAAAAACAGGTAATAACGATTATCGCAATATTGTAGTGGAATGGGTGGTTATGATTTTTGATTAAACACCCACATGGATGAACAGACGACTCCCTGTCGGAAGGCTATATGTCTACATCAACGGTGATGACGCGCCGACATTTTATTAGCTTGGGTAAGCTGGAGCCCTATGCTCCGATCCGCCCGCCTTGGTCTTTTTCTGAAGATCAGTTCGTTATGCAGTGTACACAGTGTGGTGATTGTATTACTGCATGCCCTGAGAATATTCTTTTACGTAGCAACCTGAGTCGATATCCAAAAATCGATTTTTCACTTGGAGAATGTACATTTTGTCATGCCTGTGTAGATGTCTGCCCAACGCAGGCTCTGGATAAGCATCTCACTAAGCCATGGCGAATGAAGGTCACCGTGGGTGAGGCATGTCTGGCTAAAAAGCAGGTTATTTGTGTCACCTGTCGTGAGCAGTGTGAAGCACGGGCAATTCGTTTTATTGCTATTGCCGGTCGCATTTCTTTACCCGAAATTACTATGGATGCCTGTACAGGCTGTGGGGCCTGTGTTGCGCCCTGCCCAGCACAGGCCCTTGAGGTGATGTATGAATAATGAACAGGAATCTGTTGGTTGTATTGTTGGCGCAGTCATTCAACTCAAGCCAAACTGTACTAAACAGCAATATGAAAAATTGCTGGAAAAGGAAGGGCTTGAAATTCATGTACAGGGTGACCAACAGCGCCTGGTGGTTACTTTGGAAACAGATACGGATGGAGAAATGATAGAAACCATAGAAGATATTCAGAACATGAATAGCGTTTTGAATATATATACGGTGTATCACCACTTGGATGAATTCCACAATGAAACGGAGGGATGGACATGGCGGTAACGCGTAGAACATTCATTAAAACAACTGCGGCGACAGCTGCAGCGGCAACAGTCAACATGAGCCTGCCCGGGTCAGTACATGCAACCTTTGCTGAGGCAGATAATCGTATTCGTTGGGATAAGGCCGCCTGTCGATTCTGTGGAACAGGCTGCGGTGTACTCATTGGGACACAAAAGGGGCGTATCGTCGCCACCCAGGCGGATCCGGACAATGAGGTCAACCGGGGAACCAATTGTATCAAGGGTTATTTTCTATCCAAGATCATGAGTGGAAACGATCGCCTGACCACACCATTGCTGCGTAAGAAAAATGGCAAATTTGATAAAAATGGTGAGTTTACACCAGTATCGTGGGATGAGGCCTTTGATACCATGGCCGATAAGTGGAAACAGGCATTGAATAAAAAAGGTCCTGAATCCATTGGTATGTTTGGTTCCGGTCAATGGACCATCATGGAGGGTTATACTGCTGTAAAATTGATGAAGGCAGGCTTCCGCTCTAATAACATTGACCCTAATGCACGCCATTGTATGGCATCAGCGGTGGGTGCATTCATGCGCGGTTTTGGTTCCGATGAGCCAATGGGCTGCTACGACGATTTTGAGCATGCGGATGCCTTTGTTCTGTGGGGCTCAAATATGGCGGAAATGCATCCGGTTCTGTGGATGCGCATAACAGATACCCGTTTAAGTAAGCCGAACTCAGAAGTGCATGTCCTGTCCACCTATGAACACCGCAGTTTTGATCTGGCTGATAATGGTATGGTGTTTACGCCACAGACCGATATGGTGATCCTGAATTATATTGCCAACTACATCATCACGAATAAGGCTTATGATAAGAACTTCATCGACAAACATGTCAATTTCAAAATAACCCCGACGGATATTGGTTATGGGCTTCGTCCCGAGCATCCACTACAAAAGAAGGCGAAGAATCCCAACAAGGGTAAGTTGTCTGGTATTGATATCGATGAATATGCCCGTCTGGTGAAACCTTACACACTGGAATATGCCGCCAAACACAGTGGCGTCCCCAAGGAGCAGCTGCTACGACTGGCGAAGTTGTATGCCGATCCGGACAAAAAAGTGATGTCATTATGGACAATGGGATTCAATCAGCATACCCGTGGAGTTTGGACCAATGGGCTGATGTACAACGTCCATCTGCTGATGGGCAAGATATCCACGCCTGGCAATAGTCCATTTTCACTGACAGGGCAACCATCAGCCTGCGGTACGGCGCGCGAGGTGGGTACTTTTTCCCACCGCTTGCCCGCCGATCTTGTGGTGAAGAAAAAAGAGCACCGGGACTTTGCTGAGAAAGTTTGGAAATTACCGGAAGGGACGATTCCTCCCAAACCGGGATTTCACGCCGTACAGCAGAACCGCATGTTGAAAGACAGTAAGCTCAATGCCTACTGGGTGATGTGCAACAATAATATGCAGGCAGCGGCCAATTTGAACGAAGAGACGCTGCCGGGTTATCGCAATCCGGATAATTTCATCGTTGTTTCCGATCCCTATCCAACCGTATCCGCCATGGCAGCCGATCTGATACTGCCTACGGCAATGTGGGTGGAAAAAGAGGGCGCATATGGCAA
>JALTPW010000784.1 GCA_026999335.1 Chromatiales bacterium | reverse complement strand
CGCATCGTTTTTACTTCCACGCGCCAGAAGGGCTCTGGTATCGTGCTCAGCAACGAGGGCAAGAGCCGTTTTCGCGCCCTCGACGAAAGCATGAACGAGCAGGCCCCGCTGCTGCATGTGATGAGCGCCAGCGGCACCGATATCCAGCAGATCAGCTTCAACCAGAGCCACGACCTCGATCCCACGGTGCTCAGCACGGGTGAAATTCTCTTCACCCGCTGGGATCATATGGGCAGCCGCGATGCCATGAACCTATACAGCGTTCGCCCCGACGGTACCGAGCTGAAGGTGATTTATGGCGTGCACGACGATAGCGCCGATGATGTGCAGTTCCTCAGCCCACGTCAGCTGCAAGACGGCCGGGTTCTCGTCATGCTCAAATCCTCGGAAGGTTCGGCAGGTCGGGGCAGCGGCGCGCCCGCACTCATCGATATTGCCAACTATGTCGACAACACCCAGCCCGTCTGGCCCCGGCAAGGCGTGCTGAGCGGCCCCGCGCAGACCTCGGCAGTGGATCTCGACGTGCGCAGCGACGGCAGTATCTCTCCCAATGGCCGCTTTCGCAGCATCTATCCTCTGTGGGACGGCACCAACCGTGCCTTGGTGAGCTGGAGCCAGTGCCGCCGAGTGGTCGTCGAAGGCGATGAAACACGCATTCTGCCTTGCCTGGGCGACATCTCTGCCGATACCGTTGAGGCTTTCCCCGTTTATGGCATCTACATCTATGACCTCGACCGACAGACTCAGCTGCCTGTGGTACTGCCCGAAGAGGGCTGGGTCATCGAAGAGCCTGTGGTCGCCGCGCCGCGCAGCAAGCCGGCCATTCTCTATGACAGGGTCGCGGGTTTCGAGCTGGATCAGAATCTCGCCGATGAGGACGTCGGCCTGTTGCATATCCGCAGTGTCTACGACTTCGACGGCCGCTTTAACAGGCTTGGCAGCGGCAATGCCACCATCACCAGCCTCGGGCAATTGGCCGATCCCACCCAGGTCACGGCCGATGAGCGCCGGGCGCGCTTTCTGCGCCTCGTCAAGTCCGTGCCCATCCCTGATCGTGATGCGCTGGATTTTGACCGCAGTGCTTTCGGTGTCAGCCGCCAACAGAAGATGCGCGAGATCATTGGTTATGCGCCAATTCAACCCGATGGTTCGGTGCTGATCAAGGTGCCCGCCAATGTGCCCTTCGCTATCAGCGTGGTGGACAAGGACGGTCGGCGCATCGGCGGCCGCCACCAGAACTGGCTGCAACTGCGCCCCGGCGAGACCCTGACCTGCAATGGCTGTCACAATCACAATCCCAACGACGGCTCGGCGCCCAAGCCCCACGGCGCCGCCGATGAGCCCGACCCGGTGAACCGCGGCGCCAGCACGGAAGAGCCCTTTCCCGGCACCCATGCCAATCTGATTGCGAAAATGGACGAAACCATGGCACAGACCCGCATCCGTCTGCTCTGTGGTGATTTCAATACCCTGACGCTTTGTCGGCAGCTCAGTCCTTCGGTCAATCTGCAATCCGTCGATGAGTGGTGGATCGACCCGGCAGCCGCTCCTGCACCGGCCATTGATCTGCGCTATGACGACCCGGAACTCGTCTACTTCGGCACCAATGCGCCCGCCAAGACCACCTGCCAGGATAGCTGGGATGCCAACTGTCGCACTATCATCAACTACGAAACCCACATCCATCCCCTGTGGAGCCTGGCCCGGCCGGTCACGGATGCCAACGATGTGGTGATTGGCGATGGCACCTGCACTAACTGCCACAACAATGTGGATATCAACAACGTCGCTGTCGCACGGGTACCGGCGTCTCAGCTGGATCTCAGCGATGGCGAGTCGGATATCAATGGCGACCACTTCAAGTCCTATCGCGAACTGTTGTCCGCCGACAACGAGCAAGAGCTGGTGGATGGGGTGTTGCGGGACGCGACGCGGGAAGTCCCACGGCTCGATGAGGATGGCAATCAGTTGTTTGATGAGATCATCGACCCCAATACCGGTGAGGTCATTGATCGTATCCCACTCTTCGATCAGGTACTGATACCCGTCACCACTCGAGCCATGCGTCCCGGTGGTTCCCGCGCCGGCACCTTCATGGGCAAGTTCCTCGATCCCACGGATGATCACTTCGGCTATCTCAGCGCCACCGAGCTGCGCCTGATTGCCGAGTGGCTGGATATCGGCGCGCAGTATTACAACAATCCGTCCGCTGCACCGCTGAATTGACCGGTTGCGTAAAAAAGAGACTTAACCGCACTGGCCGTATAGTGTTGGAATCGTTAAGATGAGCGCCGTCATGGCCTCAATCCAATTGCGGTTATGGTGGGCAGCCGAAGACGCCCTGCCTGGCCAGCCCCGCGCCCCCGCCGGAGCCTCGGCCTGTGACCCTGATCACGGCCGCGCGCTATTAATTCCGGACGGAAGCATCAATAAAGCCAACAATGAGCCGCTGTAAGCATTTGTGACTGCCCGCACCCGACAAGCCATTCCCACCCCGCCGTGGATTGTTCTGCTCATGCTGCTGGCAGCCGCTTCTGTACAGGCGACGGAGGAATACGCCCTGCTGCAGGTGGCCGAGCCTTTCATTGAGCTGCACACCGGCCCGGGCGTTGGTTACCCGGTGTTTCATGTCGTGGATCGTGATGACTTCATCGAAGTACTGAAGCGCAAGACCGATTGGTTCAAGGTGCGTACCCCCGACGGCAAACGCGGCTGGGTGGCGCGCGTGCAACTGGAGAAGACATTGACCCCGGACGGAGAAAACACCCATCTGCAAGAGCCTGCTCTGGGCGACTTCAGCCAGCGCCGCTGGGAATTCGGCCTGCTCGGCGGGGTTTTCAACAATGCCCCGCAGATCAGCCTCTACGCTGGCTACGCCTTCAATGCCAATCTCTCTGCCGAGCTGAGCGGTTCACAGGTGCTGGGTGACTATTCCTCCAGCTATCTGTTCAACGTGAACCTGCTTTCTCAACCCTTTCCGCGCTGGCGGGTGTCGCCTTTTTTCAGTCTTGGCGGCGGTTATCTCAGTACCCAGCCGCGCACTACCCTGGTGCCACCCGAGGACAGCAACGATTTTACCGCTCACGTGGGCCTGGGCCTGCGCACCTGGCTGTCACGCCGTTTCGTACTGCGAGCAGAGTTCAACCGCTACATCACTTTTTCCAGTGATGACAACAATAAGGAATTCAAGGAATGGAAGGCAGGCTTCGCATTCTTCTTTTGAGCATCCTGTGCATATCCTGCCTGTGGAGCGCAACGGCCCTGGCGGCCGAAGACGACACCGATCAGGCTGCCGGGCAGCAGGTCATCCAGCCGCAGATCGACCGACGTGAAGTCGGTATCGACGAGATCGATAGCGAGGATTTCGAGATCAGCGTGTTTGGTGGACTGCTCAGTACCGAGGATTTCGGCGCCAATGCGGTAATTGGCGCGCGCGTGGCCTATCACGTCACCGAAGGTATCTTCTTCGAGGCCACCTATGGCCGTTCGACCACCACCGAAACCAGCTATGAACGTCTCAGCGGCGGCGCCCCGCTGCTGACTGACGAGGAGCGCATCCTCAGTTATTACAACGTCTCACTGGGTTACAATCTGCTGCCCGGCGAGACTTTCGTCAGCCGCAACTGGGCCTTTCGTTCGGCGTTGTACGTGATCGGTGGCGCCGGCTCGACCACCTTCGCCGGCGATGATCGCTTCACCATCAACGTTGGCGTCGGCTACCGCTTCCTCGCCACCGACTGGCTGGCCATCCATCTCGATATGCGCGACCACATCTTTGACATCGACCTGCTGGGCGACAACAAGACCACGCACAATCTCGAGACCAGCGCCGGTCTGAGTATTTTTTTCTAGCGTCAATGAGAAGTAAAAAGAGGTAACCCGATGAACATGCCGAACCGAATCATTCTGACCCTGCTGCTGAGCCTGCTGATGGCCGGCAGTGCCCTGGCCCTGGACGTTGGCGGCCCCGCGCCCGACTTCACCTTGAAGAGCCGCAGTGGCGAAAACATCAAGCTGAGCGAGTTGCGCGGCGAGGTGGTGATGGTCAATTTTTGGGCCTCCTGGTGCGCCCCTTGCCGGCAGGAGATGCCCCTGCTGGAAGAGCTTCACGAGCGTTATGGCGATCTCGGTTTCACCCTGCTGGGCGTCAACGTGGAAGAGGACGCCAGCGCCGCGCTGGATATGCTCAAGGAAATCCCGGTCACTTTCCCGGTGCTGTTCGATGCCCGCAACAGCGTTAGCAAACTCTACAATGTGGTGGCCATGCCCACCACGGTGATTCTCGACCGTGACGGCACCGTGCGCTATGTGCACAAGGGCTTCCTGCCCGGTTACGAAGACGAATACCGCCAACAGATCAAGGAGCTGATCCGCGAATGAGACGTAAACTGCGCCCCTCTCTACGCAGCGCGCTGTTGTTCAGCCTGGTCGCCGGAACGCTGGCGGGCTGCAGCGGCATCGAGCCGTGGGTCAAGCCCTACGAGCGCGCCAATCTGGCCGATCCCATCATGAGCTTTTCGCGCGATCCGGTCGCCGACAGCTACGTCAATCACGTCTATGAGGCCCGCGAGGGTGCGCGTGGCGCCGAAGGAGGGGGTGGCGGTGGCTGCGGCTGCAACTGATACCCGCAACGGTTTCCGTTGGGGCCTGCTGGTGGCGGGTGTACTGGGCTTTTGTCTGCCGCTGACGGCGGCGGTGTTGCCGGAAGACCGCGCCGACGCCCTCTACCACGCCTATTCCGGCGGCGGCCTGGACGTCAGCGGCCCCTCCCTGCTGGCGCGCAAGCAGCTGGGCAAGTACACCTCGCTGTTCGGTAACTATTATGTGGACTCCATTTCCAGCGCCTCTATCGACGTGGTGACCACCGCCAGCCCCTACACCGAATATCGCGAAGAAAAGACCGTGGGCGGCGATTTTTTGTATGAAAAAACCCTGTTCAATCTCTCCATGACCAACAGTGAGGAAAGCGATTTCAACGCCAACTCGGCCGCCTTCGGCATCAGTCACTCCATGTTTGGCGACCTGACCACCATCAGCCTGGGCTATGGCCAGGGCTGGGACACCATTCGCAAGCGTGCCGACAAGGCCGGTAACATCGACCCCAACTTTAAAAAGAAGGCTGATCGCCAACGTTTCCGTTTGGGCCTGTCACAGGTATTGAGCAAGAATTCCCTCATCGACCTCAATTACGAGCTGGTCACCGATGAGGGTTATCTCAACAACCCCTACCGCTCGGTGCGCTATCTCGATGGCAACGGCGCTTATCAGCTCCAGGCAGAGCAGTACCCCAACACCCGCACCAGCCACGCCCTGGGTCTCAAGGCACTGTACTACCTGCCCTATCGCGCTGTCGTGCACGGCGAGGTGCGTGGCTTTATCGACACCTGGGGCATCGATGCCTTGATTGGTGAAATCGGCTACATCCATCCGCTGGGCAAGGCCTGGATCCTGGAGGCCAGCTACCGTTACTACACCCAGAGCCGCGCCAACTTCTACAGCGACCTGTTTACCGGCAAGGCGCCCAGTCTGGACGACTGTCCGTACTGTTACCGGGCCCGCGACAAAGAACTCAGCACCTACTACAGCCACGGCATTGGTCTCGGCGCCAGCTACCATTTTGCCCGCCAGGGCTGGGGTTTTATCGACAAGGGCAGCCTGAACGTCAAATACAACTATATGCAATTCAATTATCAGGACTTCAGTGATCTGCGTGCGAAAGGGCTCACTCCGGGTAGCGAACCCCTGTACAGCTTCTCCGCCTACGTCCTGCGCCTATTCGTCTCGATCTGGTATTGAGCAAGGAATCCACCATGCCTACCCCGCACCACACCCGATTCTCCCCGGCACGCCTGCAGCAAGGCCTGAGCCACCTCATGCTGGCGGCGACCCTGTTAATGCTGTCCATCGGCCTGCCGGTCATCGCGGCGCCCATCGGAGCCAGTACTGACAGTACGCCGACCAGCACATCTGCGGCAGAGGCCCCGGCCGGCGCACCGTCAGCGCAGATCCCAGCCGCCGAAATAACGGCAGTACCCCCTCTTTCGGAGCCCGCCCCGGCAGAGACCGAAACCACGCCGGCCCAGACGACAACTGTCCAAGCGGCTCCCGCAGTGGAAAAGAAACGCAGCCTCGACGCCCGTGTGCAGGATCTGAAAAAGCAGGCCAAGGCCCTCAACCGCGACCTGTTCATCCTTGAAGAGGAACTGCTGTTTCCTTCCAACACCCAGTTGGCGATATTTCTTTCCATCGACGTGGGCAGCTATTTCCGTCTCGATTCGGTACAACTGAAAATCGATGGCAAAGAGGTCGCTAACCACCTCTACACCAAGCGCGAACTGGACGCCCTGCAGCGCGGTGGCGTGCAGCGCCTGTGGTTGGGCAACGTCAAAAGCGGCGAACATGAACTCATCGCCACCTTTACCGGCCCCGGCCCCAACAACCGCGACTACCGTCGTGCCACCACAGTCAAATTCAAGAAGGGCGCGGCGGCCAAATTCATGGAGCTGAAGATCCGCGACGTCACTGCCAAACTGCAGCCGGAATTCGTCGTCCGGGAATGGGAATAGGAATCGGAACAGCACCTTGCCCATCACTATGTTCAGCGCTTTGAAATCCACGGCCAGCGCTTTGCGGGCAAAAAACCTGCTGCTGGGTGTCGCCCTGCTCGGTGCCGGCCTGCTGCCGCCAGCGCAAAGCCACGCCGATGACGAGCCACGTGTGGTGCGTGACCTCTACTACGGTGAGGCTCTGTACCAGTTCTACCAGCAGAACTATTATTCCGCCGCCGTGCATCTGCTCACCGCGCGCGAGCGTGAACTGCTCCAGCACCATGACGCCGAGGCACAGCTGCTGCTGGCGGGCATCTACCTCTCCTACGGCCTGCATGACGACGCCGAGCGTCTGTTCATGGTCTTACTGGACGAAAAAGACAGCCCCGAGGTGCACGACCGCGCCTGGTTCTATCTAGGCAAGATCCGCTATTACAAGGGACTCTACGAAGAAGCCAACATCGCCCTGTGGCAGGTCGGCGATCACCTTGACCCGGCCCTCGACGAGGAATTGCAAACCCTCAAGGCCAACCTGCTGATGGCGCGCGAGAAGTACGCCGAGGCCGCCGAATCCCTAACCGAACTGGCCGATGACGGTGACGAAAACCAGGCCTGGTTCGCCCGCTTCAATCTCGGTGTCGCCCTGGTGCGCGCGGGCCAGGTGAAAGAGGGCGAGGGCCTGCTGGACAGGGTCGGTCAGCTGCGCAGCGGCGATGAATATCTCAAGGCCCTGCGCGACCGAGCCAATCTAGCGCTGGGCTACCGCGCACTCAAACAAGATCCCGAGCGCGCCCGTGGTTACTTGCGCCGCGTGCGCCTCAACGGGCCGTTCTCCAACAAGGCCTTGTTGGGCATGGGCTGGGTGGCGCTGGAACAGCAACAATACAAACAGGCCCTGCTACCGTGGACCGAACTGAGTCAACGTGACCGCGTCGATGTCGCAGTGTTCGAATCCCTGCTCGCCAAGGGCTACGCGGAGGAACGGTTGCAGGCCTACCCGCAGGCGATGAATTCCTACCGCGAGGCCATCGACATCTATCAGCAGGAGCTGACGGCCTTGGACACCACCCGCGCCGCCGTCAGCCAAGGCCGCCTGTGGGATGACCTGCTGAAACAGGTCGACGGCAACGAAATGGGCTGGTTCTGGGAGGCTGAGCTGCTGCCAGAGACCCCCGAGGCCCGCTACCTGCCAACCCTGATGGCTGGCCACGGCTTCCATGAGGCCATCAAGAACCTGCGCGACCTCAATTTTCTGCGCGGCAAACTGGCCCGCTGGGAAAGCGATATGCCCGCCTACGACCACATGTTGGCTCTGCGCCGGCAGACCTTTGAGGATCAGCTCGAACGCCTCACCCCCGACGAGACCCTGGCGCGCATCGAAGACATCCGCGCCAGCCGTGACATTTACGCCCAGGAATTGCAGCGCATTGACGAAGAATACGATGCCCTGACCTTGGCCACGGAAGACGAACAAAAACTGATCGAGCGCCTGCAAGGCATCGAAGACCGCCTGGAGCACCTGCAGAATCACCGCCGCATCGACCGTTACCGCGAGCAGTACCGCTTCTTTACCGGCCTGTTGGAATACGACATTCGCACCACCTATGCCGCGCGGCGCTGGACGGTGCAAAAGGCCCTACACTCACTGGACAGGGAATTCGCGGCCACCCTCGCCCAGCAGGACTCCCTGCAACAGGCGCGTGCCCGGGCCCCGGCGGGTTTCGAAGGCTTCGACCAGCACATCCAGCACCTGCGCGGACGCATCGACACGCTGAAACA
>JALTPW010000783.1 GCA_026999335.1 Chromatiales bacterium | reverse complement strand
CTGCATTGCAGTCCGCCTCTTCAAATTGCACTATTCAGCTCAGGCGTTAAATTAAAACAGCCAGGGCTTGGCGCTCTTCTGCTCCATGGCCTGTTCGTAGCCCATTTCACCCTGGAATCTGGCGATGTTGGCCAGCTTGATGGCGGTTTCGAAATCGGCCTTGTGGGCTGCGGTCTTGGCTTTTTTGAGGAATTTCTTTCTTGCGTCACGCCATTCCCCGTCGATACTGCGGGCCTTGTTCACCGCAGCCTCGGCGGCTTCGATGGCGGCGCTGGCGGCCGCTGCATTGACGTCTTCGGTTTTGCCTTGGGATGCACAGCCGCTCAACGCGACCAGCAGCGCACCTGTTATTGCCATTGCTCGTTTTTTCATGCCTTCCTCCTCTGGTGACCTTCAGAAGTATTGTTTTTTGCTGGGTGGTTTGACCACGCTTATCCGCTCATTCATGAACCTGTCCAGACCAAGCTACCGGTTTCGCAGTTGCAGGTCAAACCCGGTGCCTGCCTCACCGGGCTTGCCGGGAAAATGCCACTATCCGGTGGTGCTGGCAGTCCGGCCGTTGATCAGGCTGGCTTTGCATATCCTGAATAAACAAGTACTTATCATGGGTGGATAGATGTTGAACGCGAGCGGGGCAAGGGTATCTCGAAATTTCCGGGGCAGCCGACTATAATCCGCCCCCTAAACTCTTGTATTGCTTTGGAATCCCGATTATGCGAATTGCTCAGGAAGCCCTCACTTTCGATGATGTACTGCTGGTTCCCGCCCACTCCACGGTGATGCCGAAGGAAGTGAGCCTGCAGACATCCCTGACCCGGGAGATCCGACTCAATGTGCCGTTGGTGTCGGCGGCCATGGACACGGTAACCGAGGCGCGTCTGGCCATCAGCATGGCGCAGGAAGGCGGCATCGGCATTATTCATAAGAATATGACCGAGGAAGAGCAGGCGGAACAGGTGCGTCTGGTGAAGAAATACGAGAGTGGCGTGATCAAAGACCCGATTACCGTGACGCCGGATACCAGCATCCGTGACGTGCTGGCCCTGACTCGGGCGCAGAACATCTCCGGCGTGCCGGTGGTGGCCGGGGGACGCCTGGAGGGCATCGTTACCAGCCGTGACCTGCGTTTTGAAACCCGCTTCGATAACCCCGTATCCAGCATCATGACCGGGCGCAACAAGCTGGTGACGGTAAAGGAAGGCACGGAGAACGAGGAGGTGCTCAGCCTGCTACACAAGTACCGCATCGAGAAGGTGCTGGTGGTCAATGACGATTTCGAACTGCGCGGGCTGATCACCGTCAAGGACATGCAAAAAGCCTCGGAATATCCCAATGCCTGCAAGGACAGCCAAGGGCGTTTACGCGTCGGTGCAGCGGTCGGCACCGGCGGCGGTACCGAGGAACGTGTCGCGGGGCTGGTGGAAGCTGGCGTGGATGTGATCGTGGTGGACACCGCCCATGGTCATTCACAGGGCGTGCTGGATCGCGTTGCCTGGGTAAAGAAGCGTTTTCCACAGATACAGGTGATCGGTGGCAACATCGCCACGGCCGAGGCGGCGCTGGCATTGAAGGCGGCCGGTGCCGACGGCGTGAAGGTGGGCATCGGTCCCGGCTCCATTTGCACCACACGCATCGTCGCCGGTGTCGGTGTGCCACAGGTCACGGCCATTTCCAATGTTGCCAAGGCACTGCAAGGTAGTGGTATTCCGGTGATCGGCGATGGTGGCATCCGCTATTCCGGTGACGTGGCCAAGGCCATCGTTGCCGGTGCATCCTGCATCATGATCGGCGGCATGTTCGCCGGTACCGAAGAGGCGCCGGGTGAGGTGGAGCTGTTCCAGGGGCGTTCCTATAAATCCTACCGTGGTATGGGTTCGCTGGGTGCCATGACCGGCAGTGAGGGCTCCAGTGATCGTTACTTCCAGGAAGGCAGCAAGGCCGACAAACTGGTGCCGGAAGGCATCGAAGGCCGTGTACCCTTCAAGGGGCCACTGGCGCCGGTGGTGCATCAGCTGCTCGGCGGCATCCGTTCCAGCATGGGATATACCGGCTGCGCCGATATTGATGAGATGCGCAGCAAACCGATGTTCGTGCGCGTCACGGGCGCCGGCATGCAGGAAAGTCATGTGCACGATGTGACCATCACCAAAGAAGCGCCGAACTATCGCGTCTAGTTTTTTATCATGGCCGGGTCGATTCGCGATCCTGCCCGATCATCCATCAGCACCGGATACCCTCCCTTGACTACCGACATTCATTCCCACCGCATCCTGATCCTCGATTTCGGCTCGCAGTACACCCAACTCATCGCCCGTCGGGTGCGTGAGGCCGGTGTTTATTGCGAATTGCATGCCTGGGATTTGATGGATGACGCCGCCGTGCGCAAGTTTGCCCCCAGCGGCATCATTCTTTCCGGCGGTCCCGAATCAGTTACCGGCGACGAATCGCCGCGCGCGCCGCAGGCGGTATTCGAGCTGGGCGTGCCGGTGCTGGGCATCTGCTACGGCATGCAAACCATGACCGCGCAGCTGGGCGGCCGGGTGGAGAACGCGGATCATCATGAATACGGTTATGCCCAGGTGCGCGCACGTGGCCACATGGCGTTGCTGCGTGACATTGAGGATCACACCAGCCCGGAAGGCTATGGCCTACTGGACGTGTGGATGAGCCACGGTGACCGCGTTGAGGAGCTGCCGCCCAACTTTAAGTTGATGGCCTCCAGCGAGTCTGCACCTATCGCCGGCATGGCCGATGAAAAACGCCGTTTTTACGCCATCCAATTTCATCCTGAAGTCACCCACACCCGGCAGGGCGAGCGCATCATCAAGCGCTTCGTACTGGACATCTGCGGCTGTGAGCCAT
>JALTPW010000782.1 GCA_026999335.1 Chromatiales bacterium | reverse complement strand
CTCAGGCCGTGATACGGTTCGGTGGATTGGATGTGGTGGTCAGCAATGCCGGTAACTTTCCCGCCAACCTGCGTATCGAGGCGATGGCCAGCGAGGTTTGGGAACGCAGCCTGCAACTCAATCTCACCGCTCATCAGCGCCTGTTGCAGTACTGTATCCCCTACCTGCAACGCGGCCTGCAACCGGCGGTGGTGCTGATGGCTTCAAAAAATGTGTTGGCGCCGGGCCCGGGTGCGGCGGCCTATTCCGTGGCCAAGGCCGGTCTTACCCAGCTGGGCCGGGTGGCGGCACTGGAGCTGGCACCGCTGGGCATTCGCGTCAACATGCTGCACCCGGACGCGGTATTCGATACCGGCATCTGGAGCGACGCGGTGATCGCCAGCCGCGCCAGACACTACGGCATGACGCCGCAGGAATACAAGACCAAGAATCTGCTGAAAGTGGAAATCAGCTCCGCCGATGTGGCCGACATGGTCTGCGCCCTGGCCGGGCCGCTGTTCGCCAAGACCACCGGCGAGCAGCTGTCCATCGACGGTGGTAATGATCGGGTGATCTGATGATTGCACAGGAACCCGATAACATGCGAACGATGCGGTTCGCTACCGTTCACCCGCATCCTACATCGATGATCGAAACAACTTTCCTTTACACGCCAGCTTCAACAATCCATGCAATAAGCAACGCGGATCAATCTGACGGTTTAAAGGCGATGGTTTTAAACCTTTGATCGGGGCAATTATTCACCACGGAGAATACGCATTGTGCACACGGCGCACGCTACGGGCTGGTGTAGTGTGCGCTGTGCGCACAAATTATGGATAGACGCCCCCCCGTGAATTTCATGACCTTGTAGCGAGCTGATGCTGATATAGTTACTGCTCGGGACAACTAAACTACCACCGACTAAAGTAGGTGGGTTAGCGCATTCGGTGCTGATGGCTAAAGTCATCAACATTGCACTGTCATCAGCGCGCATGAGTCAAAACATGAACATCAAAGTCACCGTCTAAAGACGGTGGTTTTGACCAAGTTAATCTCTTTGGGTTGAATTCCCCGCAGCTTGCTGCGTAAGCTTTTTGTTCAAATGCCTGAGCGTTTGAACTGGCAGTGTAATACCCCGCTTTCGCGTAGCGAAAGTCGAGCGCAGCGAGATAGCTTGCTGCGGGGTAGTTTATTTGGAAAATAAATACAGGAAATTAAAGGAGAAGCAGCATGATAAGGGGAAGTTGCCTATGCGGCGCCATTGAATATGAAGTGGAGCCGTTGGTAGGAAAAATATTTAACTGCCATTGTTCGCAGTGCCGAAAAGCGCATGGCGCGGCCTTCGCGACCCAAGTCTTCGCAGATGGTAAAACACTGAAGTTCTTAAAAGGTGGAGAACTTCTGAAGGAGTACTCAGGGCATGGTGGCATGCGGGCTTTTTGTTCTGTTTGTGGTTCAAGGTTGATGAATTATGCGCCGGATAAAAGCCTGTATCTAAGCGTCGCATTGTCGTGTGTGGATGATGAAGACGGAAAACCCTATGCGGGTAAACCGGTTGCGCACGCATTTGTGGATTCAAAGGCCGTTTGGCATACACCTCATGACGATATTCCTTCATACCCGGGTATACCGGATGGGGCGTTGGACTGATGGGTGACACTCGCAGTGTTAATCTCTTTGGGTTGAATTCCCCGCAGCTTGCTGCGTAAGCTTTTTGTTCAAACGCCTGAGCGTTTGAACTGGCAGTGTAATACCCCGCTTTCGCGTAGCGAAAGTCGAGCGCAGCGAGATAGCTTGCTGCGGGGTAGTTTATTTTGCATTGTCATATACTCGTCATATAGCTGCGCTTAAATGGCCCGACATGATTACGGAGTTGTGACAGATATGGCGAGTCCCCTAATCTTGGTGGTGGAAGATGAACCGGCGGTTCGCGACATGATTGGCCTGACCTTGGAACAGGCGGGTTATGCATGGATTGCGGCGGGCGATGTGACCGAGGCGCGATGCCGTCTGGCCGATGCGCGCCCGGATCTGGTTCTGCTGGACTGGATGTTGCCGGGGCAGCATAGCGGGCTGGATTTTGCCCGTCAGATGCGCCGCGAGGAGTTGACCCGGGATCTGCCGGTGATACTCCTTACCGCGCGCGATGCCGAAGATGACAAGATCCGTGGGCTGGATGTGGGCGCGGATGACTACGTCACCAAGCCATTTTCCCCGCGTGAACTGCTGGCACGCATCAAGGCCTTGCTGCGGCGCGCCGGACAGGCCGATGATGAGGCAGTGATCAGCATGGGCGGCCTGACACTGGATGCCACCTCGCATCGCGTGCTGGCCAGGGATGAAAACGTGGCACTCGGTCCAACCGAGTTCAAGCTGCTGAGTTTTTTTATTCACCATCCGGATCGGGTCTACAGCCGTGACCAGCTTCTCGACCGAGTATGGGGCAGCAATATCTACATCGATGACCGCACCGTGGATGTGCATGTGCGGCGTCTGCGCAAGGCCTTATCACCCCATGGCTGCGACCGCCTGATCCAGACAGTGCGCGGTGTCGGTTACCGGTTCTCGGAACAGGAATAGTGCGTAATCCCTGGATCAGCGAGGCCTGGCGTGGCGGATTTCTGCTCGGCGGGGCCTGGTTTGTCGGCTGGCTGATCGGCCGGCCGGAGACCCTGCTGCTGATCGCCATGGGCATTTATCTGGCTTGGCATCTGTACAACCTCCGCCGTCTCGAACGCTGGTACCATAAGCGCAAGCGCTTTCATCCCCCCGCAGCCCGCGGCATCTGGGGCGAGGTGTTTTACGATATCTATCAGTTGCAGCAACGTAATCGCAAGCGAAAACGCAAGCTGGCACGTATGCTGACACGTTTCAATGAATTTACCTCGGC
>JALTPW010000781.1 GCA_026999335.1 Chromatiales bacterium | reverse complement strand
CGATCCCATTCCGAACTCGGAAGTGAAACGCTCTAGCGCCGATGATAGTGTGGGGCTTCCCCATGTGAAAGTAGGTCACCGCCAGGTTCTATCCCTAAACCCTCGCTTATACAGCGAGGGTTTTTTTTTGCTAGAATTCCCGATTGCACATGGCTTCGCTGAAATGTGAGCGTGCCTGATGGCGTGCTGGCCAGATTCCGCCGGCAGGCAAATGATAAACCGGAAATGATACGTGGCGTTTTCAAAACCTCTTTTAGAGCTTCTCTCGGACGGCCATTTTTATTCGGGTAACCAACTGGGTGAGCGGCTTGGCTGTTCCCGCGCGGCGGTCTGGAAAATGATTCAGGCGCTGGAGAGTGCCGACATCGATATTTTTCATGTGCGTGGCAAGGGCTACCGCCTGGCAAGGGCTGTGGAATTGCTGAGTGCGGAACGCATTCTTGCCGGCATGTCTGAGGCTGGACGCCAGTCCCTTTCCAGGCTCGATGTGCTGTTCGATGTGGATTCCACCAACACTTACCTGATCGAGCGACCTTTGCAGACGACGGAAACCGGCTGTGCCTGTTTCGCTGAATTCCAGCGCCTGGGCCGTGGGCGGCGCGGACGTCACTGGGCCTCACCATTTGCCGGCAATCTCTATCTTTCGCTGCGCTGGCGTTTTTCCCGGGGCGCGGCGGAACTGGGTGGTCTGAGCCTCGCCGTTGGCGTTGCATTGCTGCGCGCCTTGCGCGATGAAGGGGTCGAGGGGCTAAGCCTGAAATGGCCAAACGACATACTTTTGCATGGGCGTAAGCTGGCTGGGATTCTGCTGGAGATATCGGGCGAGACGGATGGCCCCTGTGAGGTGGTTATCGGTGTCGGACTGAATGTCCGTGCCACGGAATTTGCGCAAGAGGCTATCGACCAGCCCTGGTCGGATCTGGAGTCTTGCCTCGGCAGACGGGTTGCCCGCAATGCGCTCGCGGCACAGGTTCTCACTGACCTCATTGGCGCGGTTCGCCAGTACGATAGGGATGGACTGGACAGCTTTCGTGATGAGTGGATGGCGGCGGATGCCTTTTTCGGTCGCGAGGTGGTGTTACAGACGCCAGCGGCGGAAACCTCGGGAGTCGTGCAAGGGGTTGATGAAAATGGCGCGTTGATACTGGCGTTGAAAAATGGTGCCCGACAGCATTTTTACAGCGGTGAAATCAGCTTGCGTGCTGCATCGGATCGACTGGCCAGTGTCTGATTGGCTGCTTATCGATGCCGGTAACACGAACCTGAAGTGGGCCGTTTCCCGGAATGGGGAAATGTCTGTCGTCCAACGAATGGCGTATCCCGACAAAGATATTGTGACATTACTGTCAGGCTCGTGGTCGCTGGCGACGCCACCACAACGGGTTCTGTTGGTCAGTGTTATCGCTGAAGATCACGTGCAGGCACTGAAGCACTGGATTCAGAAGTCCTGGCGCCTGCCGCTGGAGATTGTCTCGGCGCAGGCGCAGGTCTGCGGCGTGGTGAATGGTTATACGCAGGCCGAGAAACTCGGTGCCGATCGCTGGGCGACCTTGGTTGCGGCCCGGCATTTGTTGTCTGGTGCGGTGTGTGTCGTGGACTGTGGTACGGCAACAACCCTGGATGTGCTCGATGCCGAGGGGCGGCACCTGGGAGGGTTGATTGTCCCCGGTCCGGGCCTGATGCACGCCAGTCTGATCGAAAATACGGCCGGTATTCATGGTGAAATCGGCGCTGCCACGGATGCGCTGCTGGCCCGTGATACGCAATCGGCGGTCAGAGGAGGAGGGCTGCAGGCCACAGTCGGATTTGTCGAGCGTCTGCGGCGGGAAGTACGGGAGATGCTTGCCGTGCCGCTGACGACGATTCTCTGCGGAGGCAATGCGCCGGATTTGCTACCATTGCTACCGGGTGACGTCCGCTATGAACCGGATTTAGTGCTTAAGGGTTTGAATATTATCGCGATGAATAGGGTATGAGACTGGTTTTCTGGTTCTTTCTTTTGCTGAATCTGGCATTTTTTTACTGGCAATATAGTCAGCCGCAGAAGCCTGAACCGCCGTTGCTGCAGACCGAGGCATTACCTCCCGGCGTGGAGTCCTTGGTGCTCCTGCGTGAACGTGGCCTGGGTACGGCAAGCCAGACCGCGCCGAATACTCCTCAACCTGCGTCCACTCAAGCCGCCCTGAAACCGCTCACGCCGGCCGGTCGGGAGCCTGCGCTGGCCCCGCTCAAGGTGGAAGCGCTACCGGAGCTTGAGCCGCCGCCAGCCATTGTGCTGGTCTGTTTCACCCTGGGGCCCTTGAAGGACGAAGCAGAGGCGGGCCGTATGTACAAGGCCCTATTGGCCCTCGATGTGAAAGCTGAGCAACGACTGAGCGAGCGCCAGGTACTCAAGGGTTATTGGGTATTTCTGCCGCCATTCAAGTCCTATGCGGATGCTCGTCGCAAGGTTCTGGTGCTGCAGGAAAAAGGTCTGGATGATATGTATATTATGGGCAAGGGCGAGGTGAAAAATGCAATCTCGCTCGGACTCTTCACGCGCAAGAGTACCGCTACCGCTCGCCTCAATCAGGTAAGGCGTATGGATTCCGCCGCTATGATGAAGCCGCGCTACCGGGCGGTTAAGGAAAAATGGCTTGATCTCAGCGTGGACAGCGCACAGACTGAAAAAATAGCCGGTATCGCAGCGCTGGCCGATCAGCAGCCGGGTGTTGAGCTTGTGCAACGAAAGACGTGCAAATAAATTGCATCCCAAGCCACCAGTGCATAGAATGCACAGCTTCATGCCGACATAGCACAATTGGTAGTGCAACTGATTTGTAATCAGTAGGTTCGCGGTTCGAGTCCGTGTGTCGGCACCAGTTTTCTCCAGTA
>JALTPW010000780.1:1445-2895 GCA_026999335.1 Chromatiales bacterium | reverse complement strand
TTCATGTAAAGCTTGAGCGTTGTGGTTAAAGTGCTGCATGATGGCATGAGAATTCATGTTACTGCGAGCACTTATGAAAAACCAAACTGATGAAAACAGAACCCTGCTTGACCACCTGAGTGTGATACCTGACCCACGCATAGAGAAGAAATGCGCCCACAAACTGGAAGATATCATCGCTATAACGGTTTGTGCGGTTATATGTGGGGCTGATGACTGGAATGCAATTGAATCCTTCGGTAAGGCTAAAAAAGATTGGTTTTCGACATTTTTAGATTTGCCGAATGGAATACCATCACATGATACATTTCGGAGATTGTTCTCCATTATGGCGCCAGCGGCATTTCAAGAATTCTTTGTAGGCTGGGTAAATAATGTCGCTGATAAAGTTGGAGGAGTCGTTGCAATTGATGGAAAAACAGTTAGACGATCTCATGATAAAGGGGTCGGAAAGAAAGCAATTCACATGGTGAGTGCTTGGTCATCCGAAAATAATCTTGTGCTTGGGCAAGTGAAGACAGATGAAAAATCCAATGAAATCACTGCTATACCGGAATTGCTACAGATCTTGTCGTTAAAAAGCTGTATTGTGACGATTGATGCAATGGGATGCCAAAAAAACATTGCCAAGCAGATTGTTGATGGCGGTGGTGATTATGTGCTTGCCCTGAAAGGCAACCAAGGCGCTCTTTCAGAGCAAGTGGAAAGCTACTTTACTGAAGCCAACAAAACCAGCTTCGAAGGTCTCAATGTTGACTACTATGAAACCAAAGAAGTAAGCCGGAACCGATATGAAATTCGGCGCCACTGGACACTGAATATCTCTGAAACAAGAATAGATGTTGAGCCATGGAGTAAACTCAATATTATTGGCATGGTAGAGAGTCAACGAACGATTAACAATCAAACCAGCGTGGAATATCGATACTATATCGGTTCAATTGAAAATGACGCTGAACTCTTTGGTAACACAGTGCGCCGCCACTGGGGAGTGGAAAATAATTTGCATTGGCAGCTTGATATGAGCTTTAGAGAAGATGAGTCACGTATGCGTAAGGGACATTCGGCAGAAAACTTCGTTGTAATGCGACATGTCGCACTGAATTTGCTGAAAAAAGACAAAAGTGTGAAGCTCGGTATAAAGAACAAACGATTAAAAGCAGGCTGGGATGAAAGCTACCTGGCTAAACTATTGTTGGCAGCCTAAATTTCGAGCGTTTGCCCTGATATATCAATCTTTTGGGTAACTATTCAGCACATTCACTGATAAAAGCGGGCAGTTCACCTGCAAACAATAGTCTCAAAGCCTCGCTAGGATTCATTCCATTTTTACGACAAGTCGAAAGATAACCACGAATCCGGCAAAATATATACGCCCCATCCATTGAGCGGAAGCAGCCCGAGATTTTCTGCTGGACTTTCGTCATGCGGATATCGTTTTCACCCAGGT
>JALTPW010000780.1:0-1435 GCA_026999335.1 Chromatiales bacterium | reverse complement strand
GGTTGTTGGTGAAGGGGACGATCTCGTTCTCCATGAATCGCAAGACATCATCCTCATAATCAATCAAACGCTCAAGAAGATTTCTTGCTTTGGAGCGTTTCATTCGTCCCCGTTTACCTGCGCGCTTCGTCTCATCCGGTGGGGGACATTCCAATTCCGCTTTGCGGAGTAATGTTCTGTACTTTTTTCGGTATCGTTTAGCGTCTTTGGGTGATAAATGAGTGCCTGACTTGTCAACAGCCCTGTTGATCTCTTCAAGCAAGGTTTTCATCTGCCTGGCCCAGACTTGGTGGTCTTGCTCCCAGGCTCGCTCCAGCTCCCTCAGATGGTGGGCATTACAGAGCGCATGCGTGCAATCATAGGTATAGTAAGGCTTCCAATGGTCATGGCACAGTATGCCGTTGAACTTCGGTAAGATACCTATGGCGTCCATTGCTTCCACGCCCCGCTTGGCGTGGGGATAGTAGTAAGTCCAGGACTCATTCGATGCTGAATGCAACCAGATACGCTTGCCATTGATATTGATTCCCGTTTCATCGGCATGTACAAGGCCTGATGCGGCGAGTCTCTCTGTAGCGATCTCATCGAAACAATCCAATAACGCGTAGGCCTGCTGGTTGATGTTGTAGATCGTGCCGCCACTGATACCGATATTCATCTGGTCGCTGAAGTGGTCTTGTATTCTGTTATAAGGGATCAGTTGAAACTGGGACATATAGACCGAGTTGGCTTTCAGGTTGTTGCCATACTGCACCGGCCGGGTAACCCCTTTTGGAAAAGGGGCGATATACTGCTTTCCTTTCTCGTCTTCCAGCACCTGTGCCCGGTATTCGGTCACCACTGTCGATATTTCAAAATCGATGACCTGGCGTGATTCAAAGCCGCAGTCCCGATATTGGCTACCACGAGGTAGCCTTCTTCTGTCGACCATCAAAATCTTGATTTCATCGGGATCATCAAATTTTTTCAGTGTGACGCCAATATGCCCTCTCTGACCACCGGCCTTTCTGCCAGTCTTTTTCTTGGAGGCCCTTTTACGGTTTTGGTCGGTAGAGGGGGGCTTGCTGCTATTGCTGCTATTCAGTCCCAATCTATTAACGAGTAATGCCACGACCAAAATAAGCATTTCGATCATTGACCTAAGGGCGGGCGACAAGTTCTTCTCTTCTTTGAGAAGCTGCTCCAGCTTTTTGATCGTGGCGTCTATATCAACGTCTTTTAACGTCAAAACAATGCATCCGTTAATCACTAAACAGATGCCATTGTATCGTGGGTTTTCAGATTGGAAATTTTCTTTCTGAGGGGGCGTGTGAAACGATAAAAAAATCCGGGCGCTGCATGGGTCATCCAGGAAAAACAAAAGCCCCACAGGAGCACTGAGCGTCTTATCGGAAGGGAATTGTGCCCGCACAGACAATTCCTTTGGATTGACAAA
>JALTPW010000779.1 GCA_026999335.1 Chromatiales bacterium | reverse complement strand
CACAGCTCTCGGATTTTTCCTTGCCGGCACTGGCATTACCCTGCTGTGCCTTGGTGGGTTTGCCATTCCAGGCGGTGGGTACGGAAAGATTGTGAGTCAGGTTCTGATGACATTGCACACAAGTCAGTCCTTCTTTTTCCATTTGTCGATGCGGTGGGATGTCGGGTCTGAATTCGCCAATCGTGCCTTTTAGGATAGACTCGCGTTCCTTGCCGCTATGGCACTCGCGGCACCGCTGGCTATCGGTGGCGACAAAATGCTCACGCGCTTTTTTCGCCAGACGTGGTGCAAGTTGGGTGTTATACAATTCCCGGTCACGTAACCCGAGTTGTACCTGCTTCCAACCTTCATCGGCAAGGAACATGTGTTCGACCCACTTGAAAAAGGAGTGGGGGTCGTCATGGCAATTCACACAACCGGGCCGCAGGGGACTGTCGCTACTACCCATGGACGAAAGTTTGTATTCTTCGTACTGCACGGGATGACATTCGGCGCAACCGATGGTCACGCCCCCCGGCAGGTCTTTGTTGCCTTTGGGATTAAAGGCATAACTGGCTTCGTCATACCAGACTTCATGGCAGGCGTTACAAGTGCCCGCCGTCTGGAACATGGATGTGACACCCGGAATGGAGACGATACCCATTTTCCCGATTAGAAAGATCAGCAACAGAAATACGACGCTGGCCGTAGCAACAATGATTCGGCGTTTTTTCGTCATCGGCTAAGACCTTTTCCGCGATTTCGCTGAATGATCAAGTGCCAGCAGGGCGGAGGCATCCACCTCGACTTTGCCATAGATATCGCCATCTTCCGCGTGCCTGACCGTTACGGGCGTTGCAGATACAGAGCCGCCTCCCTTCTCATCGAATACCGGTAGAATGATATCCAGGGGATGAACACCCATGTCGGACCACCACAGATTACGGGCGACATCGGCATCAATATTTGCGGGTGAATCCTTATGTTTGGGGCCTGCCTTGCCACTGGCTATGCCGCCAATGGACCAGTGGCCACCTTCCCGATGCATGGCAACGACTTCCGGGCGAATGGTCTGGGTCAGGTGGGCATGGGTAACCAGATAACCGCTTTTTGATGTTACCCGTACCAGGTCACCGTCGGCGATTTGCAGGCTTTCTGCTGTCTTGGCGTTGATATGCAGATGGTTGGCAAGGGTGATTTCCATGAGAACCTTGTCGTTGGCCGAGGCGTCGCCCGCATGGTAATCGGACGCATGTACCAGAAAAGTGAGTTCTCCTTCGGCGATGACGGTATCTCTGGCTGCTCCCCAGTGGGGGAAGGGATCCAGGTTCATATTGACCGACTTGCCATATTCCGGCAGGACTTCTTCTCCCTGTTCATCGACGATGCGGCGTACTTGTGGATGCAGATAACCATAAATAGGCCAAACACCGCTGTGTCTGGCCATGAGTTCCCAGCCGCCATCCTGTTGTAAGCCGGCAACACCGTCCAACTGTGCGCCCAGCCACTCTGTGCTGTGTTGAAATTGCCAGTAGCGCACCTTGGCGGAATCCCCACCGGTATGCACAATGTCGCGCAGAATCTCGCGCAATTCCATTGCCTCACCCGGTGGTTCGACGACCCGTTGTCTGAGACTCACCCATGGCAGCAGGCTCCCGCTTCCCTGTACGGGCTCATTACGTTCCAGCCAATGGGCTTCGGGGAGAATTATATCGGCTAGCTCCCAAGTTTCATTGCGGAAGGTACCAATGGCGACGAAGAATTTAACCTTTGCTTCATCGGCTAGGGTGCTGCGCCATGCCGCCGCCGCCGGGGCATTGAAACCCGGGTTGGTGTTGTAGCCAAAAAGCACGTCGACGGGATAGTGTGTTCCGGCATCCCAGGGAAAACGATGCGGATTTTTTGCGGGATTTTTCGTGTGCGGGCTGGGTGGCTTCGGTTCAATGTCTCCCAGTTCAATCCGTCTCGGTCGACAGTTACCTCCTCTGACTTCCAAATTTCCGGTGACCAAGGGCAGCAACATCAAGGCCCGCTCCGTATCAAAGGCATTGGCATGACGGCTGATACCAGAGCCGGTGATGATGCAAGCTCGGCCACTTTCGGCAAATTGCCGGGCAATGTCGCGTAAGGTCAATGCGGGCACACCGCTGACCTCTGCGGCATGTTCCAGTGTATAGGGCGTCAATTCCTGGATCAGACTCGCCGCAGTGAGGTTGCTGAAGCGTTCAATGGCTGCGACATCCGCTGAACCCTGTTGTAACAGGTAGTGCACCATCGCCAGGGCGATGACTCCATCTGTCCCCGGACGTACCGGTATCCACTTGTCGGAGAGTCCCGCAGTTTTGGAGCAGCGTGGGTCGAAGGTGACGATCCGGGCGCGGCGGAGCATTTTTCCATCCAGTGCCTCCGCCGCATAATCGGGGCGGCTGACCAGAAAATTGCTGCCGAAATTGAGGATGTAGTGTGAATGGGCCAGGTCAGGAACCGAGACATCGTCACCCCATGTCGCATGCCAGGCCGCGCGCTGGTTAATGGCATCATCCAGCTCGATGATGCTATTGGAACCCAGTGTCTGCATGAAATGATCCCAGACGCCGGCGCTGGTATCTTTACCGCGCATGAGAAAGGTCGCATCGGCTTTGCTGGCCTGGATGGCCGCAGCAATGCCTTCGCGTGCCTGTTGCCAGGAAATCGCCTGCCATTGTCCGGCACCTCGTTTTCCTATCCGTTTTAAAGGTTGAAGCAAACGGTCGCCGCTTTCGACTTCCATCCAGGCGGTTGCCTCGGCGGCGCTCACCCGTCCCCGGCTGCGGTTTGATTCAGTTACCCCTGAAATCTCGACCACCCGTCTGTCCACCCGGCCGGTCAGGGGGTTTGGCGGTGCCATCGGGTCATCATCGACCCAGGCCTGTACCGG
>JALTPW010000778.1 GCA_026999335.1 Chromatiales bacterium | reverse complement strand
GTGATGATGAGTGGCAGTGTTATCGGTTTAGTGGAATTGCCGGGTGTTTCCGGTGTTTTAATCCGGCCGTATTATTTCTCCTCCGATGTCGTATTCCGGCTTGGGAGTTTCGGTCTTAAGGAAGGGGTTGAGCGCATGCAATCAGGAACTGTGAAGTGGTTTAACAATGCCAAGGGTTATGGGTTTATCGTGCCAGAGGAAGGGGGCGATGATGTATTTGTACATTACTCCACCATCGATGGTGATGGTTTCAAGACGCTGAAGGAGGGGCAGCCCGTGCAATTCGAGGCCTCCGCCAGTCCTCGTGGGGTGCAGACTACCCGTGTAGTGGGCTCAGAAGGGAATCCTCAAAGCCAGAACTGACATTGCGTTTGCCGGGGCCGCTGGTTCGCTGAGACGGATCGGCAATCAAGGGCGGGCATTGCCCACCGGGTGTTTTCATCTTGGCGCATCCCTGGTGGGCAGTGCCCACCCTACGCGTTGTTTTGTGGGGAGATAGTGCAGTGCCCTGGATTGAGTGTACATCCAGGACACTGCGCTTAGTCCCGATAGCGTTTCAGCAGATCTTCATAGGCATCGATCCTGCGATCCCGCAGGTAGGGCCACACGCGTCGCACTTGTTCGGTGCGTGTCATGTTCAACTTCACCAGGATAATGTCTGCCGCGTCCTGCGGCCCCTGCGCCAGCATTTCTCCCTGTGGCCCGGCCACGAAGCTGCTTCCCCAGAAATGAATGCCATGGCCTTGTCCACTTGGGTCGGTTTCGAAGCCGATGCGGTTGCAGGCGGCCAATGGAATGCTGTTGGCGATGGCATGGCCACGTTGCACGGTGATCCAGGCGTCGCGCTGACGGGCCTGCTCTGCAGCGTCGTCGCAGTTGTCCCAGCCGATGGCGGTGGGGTAGAGCAGCAGCTCGGCGCCAGCCAAGGTCATCAATCGTGCGGCCTCCGGGAACCACTGATCCCAGCATGCCAGCACCCCCAGCCGACCCACCGAGGTGTCGATGGGCTCGAAGCCCTGTGTGTGGTCACCGGGTGTAAAATAGTATTTTTCGTGAAAACCGGGGTCGTTGGGGATGTGCATCTTACGGTACTGGCCCACTGGTCCCTGTTGTTTGTCCAGTACGACGGTGGTGTTGTGATAAACGCCTGCGCCGCGGTGCTCGAACAGTGAGACGACAATGACCACATTCAGTTCGGCGGCGAGACAGGCGAAGTGTTCGCTGCTAGGGCCGGGAATGGTTTCGGCGAGATCGAAATTATCGGTGGATTCCTGCTGACAGAAATACAATCCGGTGTGCAGTTCCTGTAACAGGATCAGCTCCGCGCCCTGGCGGGCGGCCTCGCGAATGGCGGCTTCGCTGGTGGCGATGTTGTCGGTTCGGTCGGCGCTGCAGGGGTGCTGGATCAGGGCCAGGCTGAGATGGTGTTTTTTGCTCATGGTTGTCCGATTGTCGGTGCTGCCGGTTACAAGTCCTCAGGACGCAAGTGAATAGGCGATGCCTTTTACGGGATTGCTGATGGGCTAATCGCCGTCGGTGAGAATACCTGCGGGCAGCTGCATGGTCACGCAGTGCAGACTGCCGAACTGTTCGATCAGCGGGCGTGCGTCAATGGCGATGATAGCGTGCTGTGGGAAGCCGGTCTGCAGCTGTTTGAGGGCGATGGCGTCCTGTGGATCATCGTAGGTGGGTACCAGCACCGCGCCATTGATGATCAGAAAATTGGCATAGGTGGCGGGCAGGCGTTCACCGTCGGTGTTGAATCGGGGGGCCGGCAGGGGCAGAGGCAGCAGCCGGTAGGGCTGGCCGCCGGGGCCGGTGAGTGCGTGCAACTCGGCCTGCATGGCCCGCAGTCCGGTGTAGTGCTTGTCACCGGGGTCGTCGCAGCTGACGTAGGTGATGGTGAGAGGGTCACAGAAGCGGGCGAGGGTGTCGATGTGGCTGTCGGTGTCGTCACCGGCCAGTGCGCCGTGCGCCAGCCACAGGACACGCTCAACACCGAGATACTGGTGCAGGGTCTGCTCGATACCGGTCTTATCCCGTTGCGGATTGCGCCCCGGTGACAGTAGGCAGGCCTCGGTCGTCAGAAGGCGGCCCAGACCGTCGCTGTCGATGCTGCCGCCTTCCAGCACCCAATCGATGGGCCGGCAGGGGGTGTCGCCAAAAACGCCCTGCCGGGCCAGGTTAGCGGTGATGGCGTTGTCCAGTTCGGCGGGGTATTTACCGCCCCAGCCATTAAAGGTGAAGTCGAGCAGATAGGCTGTGCCGTTATCGTCGTGGACGGTGACGGGGCCGTGATCCCGCGCCCAGCTGTCGTTGCTGGGCGCGATGCGGCAGTCGATGCGATCCATCCGTGTATCGGTCTCGCGCAGTTGCCGCAGGACATGCCGTCGCAGCGGCTCGTCGTGGCAGACGATCAGCACGCCCTCGCGGTGGCTGATCTCGCTGGCGATACGGGTGAAGACCGGTTCGACGCGCGCCAGCAGTGGCGCCCAGTCACCCTGTTCATGCGGCCAGGTCAGCATGATGCCGCTCTGCGCTTCCCATTCGGCGGGCAGGCGCGGTCGCCTCATGTCTCGGCTTTGGCGGTGTCGAGGCGGGCCTTGCGTTGACGGAAGGCGGGGTTGATGAGGGCGGTTTTCACCTTGTTACCCTTGGTCTGTACGATCTCCACCGGGTAGCCCGCCAGCATCAGGCTGGTGCCGGGTTCGGGAATATCCTGCAGGTATTCGGTAATGAGTCCGCTGAAGGTCTTGGGGCCGTCGGTGGGCAGGTCCCAGGCCATGATGCGGTTGAGATCCCGGATGCTGGCGCTGCCGTCCACCAGATAGGTGCCATCCGGCTGCGGATGGACTTCACGGATGTTGTCCGCCGGGTCGGTGGTGAATTCACCGACGATCT
>JALTPW010000777.1 GCA_026999335.1 Chromatiales bacterium | reverse complement strand
TGGACGTGTTCGCCGGTGACGTGCGTGACCCCCACGGTGTACGCACGGCGATGCAGGGCTGTGACATGGTGCTGCACCTGGCCGCACTCATCGGCATCCCCTATTCCTACCACTCACCCGACACCTACGTAGACACCAACATCAAGGGCACCCTCAACATCGTCCAGGCGGCCCGTGACCTGGGTGTGGAAAAGGTGGTGCACACCTCCACCAGCGAGGTCTACGGCACTGCGCAATACGTGCCCATCGACGAAAAACATCCCTTGCAAGGCCAATCACCCTACGCCGCCAGCAAGATCGGCGCAGACCAGATGGCCCTGTCCTTCTACCGTTCCTTTGAGACCCCGGTGACCATCGCCCGTCCCTTCAACACCTTCGGCCCACGCCAGTCGGCACGCGCCGTGATCCCCACCGTCATCACCCAGATCGCCAACGGCGAGCGCCGACTCAAGCTGGGCGCCCTGCATCCCACACGCGATTTCAATTATGTGGCGGATACGGTCAACGGCTTCATCGCCATGGCGGAGTCGGATCGGGTACTGGGCGAAGAAGTGAACCTGGGCAGTAACGATGAAATCAGCATCGGCGATACGGTACGACTCATCGCCGAGGCCATGGGTGCCGAAGTGGACATTGAAACCGACGAACAGCGCCTGCGCCCGGAAAACAGCGAAGTGGAACGCCTGTGGGCCGACAACCGCAAGGCCCGCGAGCTGCTCGGCTGGCGCCCCGCATACGGTGGCCGCGAGGGTTTCAAGTGCGCACTGGCCGAGACCGCCGAGTGGTTTGGCAACTCAGCCAATCTGGCGCGCTACAAACACGGCATTTACAACATCTGATGAAGCCATTTCCAAACTGCCAACGCTTCGTAGGGTGGGCACTGGCCACCGGTTGCGCCCTGTTCATGCCTCGCAGGGTGGGCACTGCCCACCCTACAGACAGCATCATCTGATGACCTTCACAAAATCCATCCTCGACACCCTGCGCGACCTGTTACCCGAGCAGCGCCCCATCGGCCTGCATGAACCAAGCTTCGGCGACACGGAAAAAAACCTGGTCGCGGACTGCCTCGACAGCGGCTGGGTCTCTTCCGTGGGCCGTTACGTGGATCGCTTCGAGCAAGACCTCGCCGACGTCACTCACATCCCCCACGCCATCGCCACCGTCAACGGCACCAGCGCCCTGCACACCTGCCTGATCCTCGCCGGCGTACAGCCTGGCGACGAAGTGCTGCTACCCGCCCTGACCTTCGTCGCCAGCGCCAACCCGGTGGCCCATCTCGGCGCCACGCCACATTTCGTCGATTGCGAAACAGAGACCCTGGGTGTCGATCCCGAACGCCTGACCGATTACCTGGCCGACATCGCCGAACTGCGCAACAATATCTGCGTCAACCGACACAGCGGCCGCCCCATCCGCGCGCTGATGGTAGTGCACGTACTCGGCCACCCGGCACGCATGAACGAACTGGCAAGCATCGCCGAACGCTACCGTCTCGTTCTCATCGAAGATGCCGCCGAGTCCCTCGGCTCATGGCGCGATGGCCGCCACACCGGCAGTTGGGGCCGGCTCGCCGCCCTCAGCTTCAATGGCAACAAGATCATCACCAGCGGTGGCGGCGGCGCCATATTGACCAGCGACCCCGACATGGCCCGGCGGGCAAAACACCTCACCACCACCGCCAAGCGACCCCACCCCTGGGCCTTCGAACACGATGCCGTGGGCTACAACTACCGCCTGCCCAATCTCAACGCCGCCCTCGGCTGTGCCCAACTCGAACACCTGCCCGAACGGCTGACACAGAAGCGCCGTCTGGCAGAGCGCTACGCCACCGCCTTCGCCGGCATCCCCGATCTCCATTTTCAGTTGGAGCCCAAAAACTGCCGCAGCAATTACTGGCTCAACTTGCTGCTGTTAGCGGACGCCGAACAGCGTGACCAGCTGCTGACGGCGGCCCACGCCGAAAACATCCTCCTGCGCCCTTTCTGGACGCCCCTGCACCAGCAAGCCATGTACGCCGATGCCCCGCGCATGCCCTTGCCGCAAACCGAGGAGCTGTTTACGCGCGGCGTCTGTCTGCCCAGTTCGGCTGTCTTGGGAGGTGAGGCATGAGATGTGTCGCCCTTTTTTTCGGGTTTTGTTTTTCAACGCAAACGACCATCAGATCCACACCGCCATGAACAGCCCACGCCGCATCTGCACCGTCACCGGCTCGCGCGCCGACTGGGGTCTGCTGCGCCCGGTATTGGACGGTATCCGCGACAGTGAGACACTGGCGCTGCAACTGGCCGTCACCGGCAGCCATCTGTCACCGGCCCATGGCCACACCGTGGATACCATCGAGAACCAGGGTTTTGTCGTGGACACCCGCATCAATCTGGCCCAGCGCGGTGACGACGCCCGCGCCGTGACCCGCGCTTTGGGGCGTGGCGTGGCGGCCTTCGCCGACACCCTGCAAGACCTCGCCCCCGATCTGCTGCTGGTGCTGGGTGATCGTTTCGAGATCCTCGCCGCCGTACAGGCCGCCCTCATTGCCCGCGTACCGGTGGCCCACATCGCCGGTGGCGACATCACCGAGGGCGCCTTCGACGACGCCATCCGCCACGCCATCAGCAAAATGGCACACCTGCACTTCGCCACCCATGCCGAGGCCGCGCGACGGCTGCGGCAGATGGGCGAAGCCAATGTGCACCTCAGCGGCAGCCCCGGTATCGACCAGATCCTGGCCACGCCACGGCTGTCACGGGACGCGCTGTCGCAGTCGCTGGGATTCCCGTTACGCGCACGCAATCTGGCCATTACCTTTCATCCCGCCACCCTCGACGAGGCCGATCCATTGGATCAGCTCGACACCCTGCTGGCCGCCCTGGATCGTCTCGGCCCCGAGAGCGGACTGATCTTCACCGGCG
>JALTPW010000776.1 GCA_026999335.1 Chromatiales bacterium | reverse complement strand
CACACAGCAGCTTGAGCAGGACGGTGGTTATGGCAGCCTTGTCCAGCGGATCGACCAATTCACCATTGTGACAATTGGCGATGATATCCACCGGGCCACCATTCTCGGTCACCACGACCGGCAGGCCACTGGCGGCGGCCTCCAAAATGGTTAAACCAAAGGGTTCAGTGAGCGCCGGGTTGACAAAAACACCACCGGAGGCAGCGGCCAGGCGGTAAATCTCCGGCACCTCATCAGCACGGTGACGCTTTGGGATAGCCACCTTGCCATAGAGATCATAGCTGTCGACCAGCAGGAGGATGTTGGTTAACACCGACTGAGCACCGGCATCCATATCGCGGATATCGTCGCGGCTGCCAACGATAATCAATAGATTGGCCGCCTTCTGCAAGGCAGGTGATTCGCCATAGGCCTCGATCAGGGTCAGGATGTTCTTGCGCTCATCCGGCCGTGACAGGAGGAGGATAAGCGGCTTGCCGGGTTCGTTGAGAAAGCGCACCAAGTGGCTGGCGAAGCCGAACTTGCCGCCTTCCTGCGGCGGATAAAACTGCTTCAGGTCTGTGCCCGGCGGGATGACCGCCATGCGCCTTGGGTCATAATAATTGTAGAGTTCATACTGTTCCTCGATCTCGTTGTGGGTACTGGTAATCACCAGGTCAGCATTGGCCAGGATCTCTTCCTCGGCATCGATGCGCCGCTCAATATTGTAGGTTCGCTCAATTTTTTCGCGTGACAGGCCACGGGCCAGTAAACGCTTGCGTTTGTCCCGGCCCAGCGAGTGGCCGGTATGGATGAGCGGAATGCCCAACAAACTGGCGAGATGCATACCCACATAACCCGCATCAGCATAGTGACTGTGTACCAGGTCAGGCATGCGGGGCTGCTCGTTGAGCCAGTTGGTCAGGTTGTCCGTGAAGCTGTCGAGATGATCCCACAGCTGCTCCTTGGGAAGGTATTCCTCGGGTCCGGCATTGATGCGCACGATGCGAACCTTGTCGGACAGAGTCTCAATGGGCCTGGCATAGTCGTCGCTGACCGCTGAATCAATCACACGACGGGTGACAAGATCCACTCGCTCGATATCATCACGCTCGCCCAGGGCCCGGACGAGATCAATGACATATTTGGTCTGTCCGCCCGTATCGGCGTCTCGACCAAGCTCCAGGTTATGGGTGCGGATCAAGCCATGAATACTGATCAGCAGCAGATAGATCTTGTCGCTACCACCCCTTGCAAACATTGTATGTGGCCTTACGATAGTGAGTAAATGAGGTGTCAGCTCTCTTGAGAGAGCAGTAAAAAGGTATGATAGATCCACTCTCATCCGGATCAAGACATGAAAACAAATAACACCGAAAGTCCGTACAGAATCCTGACCCCGAAGCAGATCCTCTCATGGGTGGAGGACGATGCACAGGTAATGCGGCTGCGCAGTGATCATGATGTCATGCCGGGAGGCTATATGGCAGCCGCAATCCCGGCATTGGTTGACTGGGCATCCAGCGATCTGGAAGGTGATCCGGCCAGTATCGTTCTACGGCACGTCAACTACGGGGGAAACCCATTTGATAAATCGACGGTACTCCACAGTGTGCGGGTATCCCTAGACGGTCTGGAACGCGCTGAATTCACCCTGGTACCGTTCGGTGAAGGTGGGCGGTACGGGCCCTTGCAGCATGTGCAGCTCCGTTTCATTTTTAAACCCGGCAAGGAACCCAGGTTGCTTGACCTTACGAATACCGCAATCGGTGCAAATTCGCAAATTTCCGACCTCGTGTTTGGCTGGATATCGTGGCAGCGCCCGGATGTCGGCTGGGATCTTCGCAAGGGGATGGACGATGATGCGCAGGACTACTGGTTAAGTCTACGCGCCTACGCCGGCTCGCAGATGTTTCTGGAAGACACATTACAGGGACGTGATTGGTTCAGTTATGAGTTGCGCTTACCGGGTGGCGGGAAAGGACTGGCTGAACTCTTCAAAGTAACGGTGACACTGGGTGATGGCATGGCGCGCGATACCCTGGCGCGCATGCTGGCTGGCGGAGAAAAGGCCTGGCTAAAGCATACACCGCCGAGTCGTGGTGTCGAACAGAATATCCACAACCAGTGGAGGGCTCTGATTGAGCGTATCCGTATATCAGACCCACAGGCCCTGGTGCCGATACATCTCCCCCCGGAACTGGACACCTATCAACCGCTGGTTCGCTCCTGTGCAACCTTGGCGCGCTACACGGTGTTACTGGCGGTAAAACGGCTGATTGCCAACGGGCATGGCGAGGGCGTCGTGCTGAACAAGCTACCCGAACCCTTGCTCGGCCGTACAGAAGTCTGGATGAAAGAAATTGCCCATACCGGTTTAAGCGGGCTGTTTTTACGGGCGCCGCTCGCGATGCGCTACATTTTACGACACCGCGAATCGGTTCCGTTGGACATACCCGCCGAGCTCGAGGCCGCAGGACTTCTGCAGCTACTCAATGGTAAACGCCAGCGGATTCACTATAGCCGCGATGCATCGCCCTATGGGAAGGCGTTCTTTGTCTAACCTGTTAAAGCCGTTAACGCAAGGGCCTCTTGCAAAAAGCCTTTTCTGTTAGCCATTGATTAATAGTTTGGCAATATAGTTTTGCAAAGGGCTCGCAAGTGTCATTCTCAGGCTGGTTAGCCGACAGACTCATTCTTCAACCCACCCGGCATGATATCCATGTGCCGGAGAGAACGCCTTCGCTGTTTCCACGCGATGAGACCGAGCTGGAAATATGGGTACATCGCATCAATTCAGATGGGCGGGAAAAACCGGATCTTTACCTGCTGGAGTTTCCCGGGACTGCCAGCCGCGCCGAGCACAGTACCGATTTTCTTGAGGGCTGCTGGGGATCGTTGCGGGTCGAAATCTGGGCGGTGAATCCACCGGGA
>JALTPW010000775.1 GCA_026999335.1 Chromatiales bacterium | reverse complement strand
CATTAAACCGTGTGGATGATGGAATGTCAGGAAGCGCTGGCCAGCCGTTCAATCCAGCATCGGCAATGGCCGTCAGCCCCTGTTCCGCCTCGGCTTGAACACCCCGCAAGCGGGCCAGTTGCAGATTAGCCTCTGTGTCGGCCAGCCTCGCCAAATCCAGCGCCACCTGTCCCAGATCACCAACCTGTAGTCGCTGCTCTATTAGAGAAAGAAAACGCTGCATCAGGCCACGGCGTTGCTTGGCCAGGGCCGTGAGTTCAGCCGCCGTGTGATAGTCGGCCAAAGCAGCCAATAGTTCTACGGCCAGCGTTTGGCGAATTCCGCTCAATTCGGCGCTAACACGTTCCTGCTCAAGTGCTGCGACGCGGGTACGGGCTTCGCGTTTGTCGCCCCAGTCGACAGATTGGCTCAGCCCCAGCGTTTTGGTGACATCTGCCGCATCCTCGTATTCGATATCCAGATCCGGGTTATAGAGTGGCTGGTCGGCTGCTCTTTCGCGGGCCTGTGCCGCGTCCAGTGCAGATCGTGCCGCCAGGACACGCGGATTATCATCCAATACAGTGCGGATCAAGGTCGTCAATGCGGATTGCTCAACGGCACTTACCGCCCCAAAAGGCGACACAAAAATAGCGCAGAGCACCGCTGCCGGTGCGAATAATCGTTTTCTCATCGATTAAATCCTTGCTAAAAAATCAGTACAACAAGCGAAGCGGGGCTTGTAGCCCCATGCAAGAATTCAGGTTTGAGGAGGTCGAATGGGGGGCGTTTGGTCGAGGGAATGAAAAGAGATGCCTGTTCGCACCACCGCTTGACAGGTGAACGGGAAGTAATCGAATTTAGCGCCTGGCATAATGGCGACAAAATGAAGCCAACCGACACAGGGATCGTCGCAAACATCATCGTCCCCCGCTGTATCAGGATAGCTGTCCGCGGATAAATCAGCCGATAGATCAGCTGGCAGTGCCACGCCAGAGGCTTCATTTGAATATTGCAAAGCGCATTCGTCCGCCGCCCATGCCACATTAATGGCGAGTAGGGAGATAATCAGCAGATGGGCGATGAACCGACGCATGATGATAGAGCAGCTTATAGCGCCGCAAGCACCCGCTCTAAGCGAGACTTCACTTCACCGGCAAGTTCTCCAACGGCAGGATTGTCCACCAGACTTAATACCGAAGCGGGGTTCATGAATTCCACATGTACTGTTCCATTCTCTTCCTGACGAACAACCACGTTGCAAGGCAATAACAGACCAATGGAGGGTTCGTTAGTAATCGCCTGATGAGCCAGAGAGGGATTGCAGGCTCCAAGGATTCGGTAAGGCGGCATCTCTTCAGCCAGCTTTTTCTTCATCGTGGCCGCCACATCAATATCGGTAAGCACGCCGAAGCCTTCTGTTTGCAGCGCGTGAGTCACTGTATCTATCGCCGCCTTGAAATCCATGGGAACCATTTTGCCAAAACCATATTTAGTCTTCATTGAGTCACCTCCTGTTGGTGTTTTTCGCGATTAGCATCCTTGATAATGTGTACGCCACCTCTAATCACAATGGCGGCAATCAATAAGCCGATAATCAGGTCGGGCCAGGATGAGCCTGTCGTCGCAACCAACAGACCCGCGCTAATCACACCTAAATTAGCAACCACATCGTTTTTTGAAAAAATCCAGCTTGCTCGCATATGCACCTCCCCTTGACGATGTTTGTAGATCAGCACCAAGCAAACCGTGTTAGCGATGAGCGCCACAATGCCCACAGCAATCATCATCACCGATTCCGGCTCACTACCAACGATGGTGCGGCGAACGATGTCAAACAACACGCCTAGCCCCAACACAATCTGAAAAATGCCACTGAGGTGGGCCGCCTTCGCCTTAACAAGCAGACTTCGCCCCACAGCGTAGAGGCCAATGGCATAAACCGTGGCATCGGCCAACATATCCAATGAGTCAGCAATCAGGGCGGTTGAGTCACCAATAACTCCAGCAACAATTTCCGCGATAAACATCACACCGTTAATGGCCAGCAACAGGATAAGTACACGGCTTTGATCCCTGTTTTTAATTTCAATCTCGCAGCCACAACCGGACATTGCTACCCCGCCTCACTCTTGAACGCTTCGGATTGGATACCGATCTGGCAACGTCCGCCTTCACGCAGGCACAAACGTTCGCGGAAGCGTTTCAAATCTGCACTGTAGATCTCCTTCGAATCGGGAAGTGCTTGCACAGTAGCGTATAACGACTCCAGGTAGGCCGGTTTCATCAGCAGGCGATGATAGACCCAACGGCCCTCCTTTTGAGACGACAACAGCCCTGCCTGGCGCAAAATTTTCAGGTGGCGGGAGAGCTTATATGAAGGCTCCAGCAGGCTGTCAACCAGCTCACATAAACAGCTTTCATCACCCGTCACCACCATTAGGCGGATGATCCGCAGTCGGGTTTTGTCCGCTAGCGCCTGAAAAACAGCTTCTGTTTGGATAGCAATCATCTGCATACTTGCACCATAATGCAAGTATTGGCATTTAATCAAGTAAAATCACCCTGCACTCCGCCAAAGTTGTATTGACGGTGTACTCGGGGGCGTTCTCAATAAATAAGGCCGTACTGCCGGGTCTCTGTTTTTGCCCAGCAAGGCAGGTTGTAGCGTCCTAAATATTAGGGTGGGCGCGTTTTGTGTACCCACGCGGTTGATTCACATTTCCCGTGGGCATGGAAAACCTGCCCACACTGGAACTTGATAACACGCAAACGATGCGGTTCGCTACCGCTCACCAGCATCCTACTGGGATATAATGGGCCGACCGTGAACCAGGTTCCGCGGTTTTTTGTACAACCGGCCAAGCCAATAAGGCCGATACTAAAATCACATTTTCCGGAATCTCTTGAAATTTCATGCTGCTCGCAGCGACGACATAATCCAG
>JALTPW010000774.1 GCA_026999335.1 Chromatiales bacterium | reverse complement strand
GATCGGCTGCGCCTGCCCGCCGACGCGCCAAGACGACAGCCCGTCGACCTGCAACTACCCGTGGTCTATCGCCTGAGCGAGGGTTGAGCCCGATGCATTGCCATCACCGCCCCGCTGCACGCACCTCATCCAGCCCCTCACACAGCAGTTTGGCGCCATCGAGCGTGCGCAGCGTATGGCGTTGCAGAAAATCCGCCGGAATGGAGATCAGGTGGTGATTTTTCACCGCACGCAATTGTGTCCAGCGCAGCCAGTCCTGCTGCCATACGCTATCGCCCGCTTTACTCACACCTGCGATGATGGCCTGTGGATCGGCCATCAACACGGCCTCTATATCCAGTTTGGGCACCAGCGCCGGCAGATCGGCAAACACGTTGCGCCCACCGCACAGGCGAATCACCTTGCTGATCAGCTGTTTGCCATTGATCGTCGTCAACGGCCGATGCCAGACCTGATAAAACACACTCACCGGTGTGCGCCCGGCATAGCGCGCGCGCAAATCCGCCAGCCGCTGGCGAAAACCATCGGCCGCCGGCTGTGCCGTGAGCTGTGTGCCGGCGAGCCTGCCCAGACGTTCGAGATTGCTGGCCACCTCCTCCAGACTGCGCGGTTCACTGAGAAACACCGTCAATCCCAGACTGCGCAGTTGCTCGATCAGCGCCGGTGGATTGCCACTGGCCCAGGCGATCACCAGATCCGGACGCAAGGCGAGAATGCGCTCCATGTCCACGGCATTGTACGAACCCACCCGCGGCAACGCCCTGGCCGCCGGCGGATAGTCGCTATATTCCACCACACCGACGATGCGTCCACCCGCACCGGCACTGAACAACAGTTCGGTGACGTGCGGCGCCAGACTCACGATGCGCTGCGCCGGCCCGGCCAGTCGCAACTCATGGCCCATATCATCCGTCACCGACACGGCAGCCTGCGCCACCGGCAATGTGGACAGCAAAAAAATCACCTGCAAAATCACGAATCTCACATCATGCCCCATACTGAAAATATCAAGACAGCGCAGAGTATAGCGGAGACGCCATGCGCGAACTGATCCTCGGTGGCGCCCGCTCCGGCAAGAGCGCCCTAGCCCAGCAGCACGCCGAGGCCAGTGACCTGAAAATCATCTGCATCGTCACCGCCACGCCCGATGACGCGGAAATGGCCGAGCGCATCGCCCACCACCAGGCCAATCGTCCATCCGCGTGGCGCGTTGTCGAAGAACCCATCGAACTGGCCGCTGCCCTGATGGAACACGCAGATCAGAATCACTGTCTGCTGGTAGACTGCCTGACCCTGTGGCTCAGCAATATCCTCAGCGACGGCGAGAGCACCTTCGACCGGCAACGCGCCGCCCTGCTCGACAGCCTGCCCCGGCTACCGGGCCGGATCATCCTGGTCGGCAACGAGATTGGTCTCGGTGTGATCCCCATGGGCAAGTTGACGCGGCGCTTCGTGGATGAGAACGGCCGCCTGCATCAGGAAATCGCGAGCCGCTGCGAACGCGTCACCCTGTGCGTGGCCGGCCTGCCGATGACGTTGAAAGACGATCAAAAAATATGATATTCAATCCAGCACAAAGTACGCGGAGAAACCAGCTATCCACGTTGTACGCACGGCGTACGGCACACTTGCCCATCGCGTGCACCGTGCGCACGATGCCCCGGGTATACCGACTCAGGCCATCATTCCGTCAAAACGTCGCAGTGGCGAATCGTTAGCAAAAAAACCGCAGGAGCGGGCCCTTGGGCCACGCCCACAGGAAACAGGAGAAACGACACGATGACACCCTCATGGCTGACCCAGCCCGTCGCCCCATTGGACGAGGCCGCCGCACAGCGCGCCCATGCCCACCAGCAACAACTCACCAAGCCCCCCGGCTCACTGGGGCAACTGGAATCATTGGCGCAATGGCTGGCCACCCGCCAAGGCAGCGACCGCCCCACGGCGGACAACATCGCCATCACCCTCTTCGCCGCCGACCACGGTCTCGCCAGCGAGGGCACCTCGGCCTTCCCGCAGGCGGTGACCGGCGAGATGGTAAAAAACTTCGCCCATGGCGGCGCCGCCATCAGCGTGCTGGCGCGCGCGCTGGACGCCCAACTGGAAGTGGTGAATCTCGGCACCATCAATCAGCCCGGCCCATTGCCCGGCGTGATCGACCTGCCTCTCGGCCCCGGCACCGCCAACATGCTGCGGCAGCCGGCCATGAGCCACGAACAATTACAAGCGGCTCTCGAGGCCGGTTTTGCGGCCATTTCACGCGCCAGCGACAAGCGCAGCCAACTGTTCATCGGCGGCGATATGGGCATCGGCAACACGGCCAGCGCCACGGCCTGCGCCTGCGCCCAGCTGGGCCTGCCCGCTAATGAACTGACCGGCCCCGGCACCGGTCTCGACGACGCCGGCGTGGTGCGCAAGGCGGCGCTGATCCAGCAAGCGCTGAATACCCATCGCGCGGCCCTGGACGGGCCGCTGGAAATCCTCCGCCACCTCGGTGGCTTCGAAATCGCCGCGCTGACTGGCAGTTACATCGCCAGTGCCCAGCGGGGCCTGCCGGTGCTGGTGGACGGCTTCATCACCGGTGTCGCGGCCCTGCTGGCGGTAAACATTCAGCCTGCGGTACGCAGCTGGCTGCTATTCTGTCACCGCTCCGCCGAGCCCGGCCACACCCGCATACTCGAGGCCCTCGAGGCCAACCCCCTGCTCGACCTGGGTCTGCGCCTCGGCGAAGGCAGTGGCGCCGCCAGCGCCGTGCCGCTACTGCGCCTCGCCTGCGCCCTGCACAATGGCATGGCCACCTTTGCCGACGCCGGTGTTTCCGGCCAGGACACCGAGTGACTGCAACCATCGATCTGCTACGCCATGGCGAACCCGTGGGCGGCCCGCGCTATCGCGGCCGGATCGACGACCCGCTCAGCGGCCG
>JALTPW010000773.1 GCA_026999335.1 Chromatiales bacterium | reverse complement strand
TTGAGTCGGATGAAAATGAAGACTTCATTAGTGCCTGGAAGACGTTCATCAAGGACAAAAAGCGGGTGACTAATGACCCGATGGAGGCACACTACATCGGCTTTAACATGTGGGTAAAGGCCGTTGAAAAAGCCGGCACCACGGATCCCTCAGCCGTTCAGGAAGCACTGATCGGTGTCAGTGTACCCAATTTATCCGGGGGTTACTCGGCAATGATGCCTAATCACCACATCACTAAGCCGGTACTGATCGGTGAAATTCAGAAAGATGGCCAATTTGATATTGTTTGGGAAACCTCGGGGCTGGTGGCGGGTGATGCCTGGTCCGACTACCTGCCAGGCTCCAAGGATCTGATTGCGGACTGGCGCACACCGCTGTCTTGCGGAAGCTACAATGTCAAAACGAAAAAGTGCAGTGGCCAAAATTACTAGCCGTGATATTGACTGACATGAATATCGAAAAAAATACAGTTGTATTTTCGAGTTTTTAGAGAGGGGGGTATAGAGTGCAAATGAATGAATGGTTAATTTTCTTGTAGTTTATGCCCCCTTTATTTATCGGCGGTTGTTAGATGTACCTTTGAGTTTTAAGCATTTAAAATGAGACCACATATGTCGCCATTTTCAATAGCAGCCCTAGTGAAAAAACCGATTTCACTATGGCTGTTTCTGTGCATTATCAGTGTCCCTGCCCCACAGGTTATGGCCGAAGAAATACCAGGTAATAATTTACTGGATGATGCCTGGAAAACGCTGTCCAGTAAAAACTACAACAACAAAGCCAAAGCCCTTGAAACCATCGCACGGCAAAATCCACCGCAAGCCCTTGCCGTCATGAAGGCCATGCTGGAAGGACAGCTATATTACTCCAAACACGACAAGGCACTTTATTTTTCACAAGAAACCGAGGAGCACTATACCTTCAGCCCCGTTTTTTCTGGTGAACAGATAAGCCAAGAAAACAGGCGCGGCTTTAAGAAAGTAAAAGTCAATAACCGTCTGCGCAGTACCATTCGTCAACTGCTTGCGGTAATGCAGCTCAAACACAAGGATGCTGACATCAGACTGGCGGCCGTACAAGAGCTTTTAAAAAACCCCGAGCTTAGCGCCTCCCATTTGATAAAAAAGGCAGTAAAAAGTGAAACTGACAGCCGGGTAATTACCACCATGCGAACGCTACTGGCTGTCATTCAGATTGAAAATGGTGATGAAAACGAACAACGATCAGCCATCGAAACACTTTCCCAAAGCCTCAATTCTTCAGCCATGAATGCATTGAGAGACTATCAGGCACCAACCGAAGCACTAAAAAACGAGGCCCGCTCAGCCATCAAGAAGATCAACGATAAACGTGATCTTTATGCCAAGGCCGAAACAGTATTCTTTGGTCTGAGCCTGGGCTCGGTACTGGCGTTATCGGCCATCGGCCTTGCCATCACTTTCGGGGTGATGGGGGTCATCAATATGGCCCACGGCGAACTCATGATGATCGGCGCCTACACCACCTATGTGGTTCAGCTATTAATGCCGAACAATATTGGCGCCTCGATACTGGTGGCCATTCCGGCGGCCTTTATCGTTGCCGGACTGGTGGGTATCGCCATTGAACGCAGTGTCATTCGCCATTTGTACGGTCGTCCACTGGAAACCCTGTTGGCCACTTTTGGTGTCAGTCTGGTTTTGCAGCAAACGGTGCGTACGATTTTTTCGCCGTTGAATCGTAGTGTCGAGACACCGGAATGGATGTCCGGTGCCTGGCAAATCAATGAAGTGTTAGCGCTGACCTGGAATCGCTTATACATCATTCTTTTCTGTCTGGCGGTATTTGCGGCTCTCATTATGGTGATGAAAAAAACGACCCTGGGTTTGCAAGTTCGTGCGGTGTCACAAAATCGTACCATGGCCCGCGCCATGGGCGTGCGCTCAACATGGGTTGATGCATTGACCTTTGGCTTGGGCTCCGGCATTGCCGGCTTGGCCGGCGTGGCACTGAGTCTGCTGACCAATGTAGGCCCCAATCTCGGTCAGGCCTATATCATTGATTCCTTCATGGTGGTGGTATTTGGCGGCGTCGGTAATCTGTGGGGTACCTTGGTGGCCGGTATGAGTCTTGGGGTCATCAACAAACTAATAGAACCCTGGGCCGGGGCGGTGCTGGCAAAGATCCTGGTGCTGATTTTTATCATCCTGTTTATACAGAAACGACCCAAGGGGCTATTTCCTCAACGCGGCCGGGCGGCGGAGGACTGATTCATGTTGTTGATGAATATTTTTAAAAATGACCGACCTGGCGTCTGGCTGCTCGCTATCCTGTTGGTCGTGAGCATTGTCGTACCGGTGTTGAATCTGCTGGTAGCGGAAAGCAGCATCTTTCACCTGTCCACGTACACCGTTACCCTGCTCGGTAAATATCTGACCTATGCCCTGTTGGCACTGGCCGCCGATCTGGTGTGGGGTTATCTCGGCATTCTCACCCTGGGTCATGCGGCCTTTTTCGCCCTGGGTGGCTACGCTATGGGTATGTACCTGATGCGCCAAATCGGTGAACGCGGTGTTTATGGTGATCCCGTGCTACCGGATTTTATGGTTTTTCTCAACTGGCAGGAGTTGCCATGGTTTTGGTTCGGCTTCGACCAGTTCTGGTTCGCTGCATTGATGGTCATGGTGGTGCCCGGCATACTTGCCTATGTGTTTGGTTATCTGACGTTCCGCTCCCGGGTCACCGGCGTGTATCTGTCCATCATCACCCAGGCCATGACCTATGCGCTGATGCTGGCCTTTTTCCGCAATGAAATGGGTTTTGGCGGCAACAACGGCCTGACGGATTTTAAAGATATTCTAGGTTTTGATCTGCGCGCGGACAGCACCCGCATTGCCCTGTTCCTGGCCTCGGCGGCGGCTCTGGCCATCGGTTATGTGTTGAGCCGGATCATCGTCAGCTCACGCCTGGGATTAGCCAGTGTCGCTATTCGGGATGCCGAAAGCCGCAGCCGTTTCTGCGGTTACCGGGTCGAGAACATCAAATTATGGGTTTTTGTTTTTTCTGCCATCATGGCAGGTGTTGCCGGTGCACTGTATGTGCCACAGGTCGGCATCATCAATCCCGGTGAATTTTCTCCTCTGAATTCCATTGAGCTACTGATCTGGGTCGCCATTGGTGGTCGTGGCACGCTCTATGGCGCAATCATCGGCGCCATGCTGGTGAACTATTCCAAGACCTACTTTACCGCTGCATTACCCGAAATGTGGTTGTATGCACTGGGCGCCCTGTTCATACTGGTCACCCTATACCTGCCCAAGGGCATTGTCGGGCTGCGCAACATGTGGAGAGAAAAAGCATGAAAGCCATGCAGATCTTGCGCGAGTTTTCACGTCGCGACCGGGTCTTTGATTTTCTGATAAAGGCCATGCCGCCGGAGCTTGATGTCAGTCACAATATTATTTTATATCTTGAAGGTCTCAATAAAAGTTTCGATGGTTTCAAGGCCATCAACAATCTCAATCTGTATATCGAAACCGGCGAGTTGCGCTGTATCATCGGCCCCAATGGCGCGGGAAAATCCACCATGATGGATATCATCACCGGAAAAACCCGCCCGGACACGGGCCAGGCCTGGTTCGGTCAACGCCTGAATCTCCTGGAAATGGACGAACCGGAGATTGCCGAGGCAGGCATCGGACGAAAATTCCAAAAACCCACGGTGTTTGAAAATCTCACAGTGTCCCAAAACCTCGAACTGGCCATGTCACAGGACAAACGGGTCTGGCCACTGCTGGTGGCAAGACTCAACACGGAACAGCGTGAATTGATCGATGAAGTACTGACCATTATCGGCCTCAATGCGTTAGCGGCTGATCCGGCCGGAAAACTCTCTCACGGTCAAAAACAATGGCTGGAGATCGGCATGCTGTTGATGCAAAAACCGGCCTTGCTGCTGGTGGACGAACCAGTAGCAGGCATGACACATCAGGAAATGGAACGTACTGCAGAGCTGCTTACTTCACTGGCCGGCAAACACACGGTCATCGTGGTGGAGCACGACATGGATTTTGTGCGCTCCATTGCACGCAAGGTCACGGTATTGCACCAGGGGAGTGTGCTGGCGGAGGGCAGCATGGCCGAAGTACAGTCAGATCCACGGGTAATCGAAGTCTATCTCGGTGAATAAACCAATGAGCAAAAAAATTACATGTTAACAATCCGTGGCCTCAACCAGTTTTACGGCCAAAGCCACACCCTGTGGGATATTGAGCTTGATGTCAGCGAAGGCGAGTGCACTTGTCTGATGGGTCGCAATGGTGTTGGTAAAACCACTTTACTCAATTGCATCATGGGTGCCCTGCCGATTGCGTCCGGTGAGATCCGTTATCGAGACATGGCCTTACACTCCCTGCCTATGGAACAGCGGGCAAGACACGGCATTGGTTATGTGCCGCAGGGCCGGCAGATTTTCCCCATGCTGAGCGTGGAGGAAAATCTGCAAATTGGCCTACCGGCCCGCCCCGACCGTGCACGCAAGATACCGGAATTCATCTATGAACTGTTTCCGGTACTAAAAGAAATGCATCAACGCCGCGGTGGCGACCTGTCCGGCGGCCAGCAACAGCAGCTGGCGGTGGGACGCGCCTTGGTCATTGATCCTAAATTACTGATTCTGGATGAACCGACAGAGGGCATCCAACCCAATATCGTAGCGGAAATTGGCGATATCATCGGTAAGCTTAACCGCGAAATGGGTATGACGGTTTTGTTGGTGGAACAAAAATTACCCTTTGTAAAAAAGGTGGCCGATAAATTCTGTATCCTCGACCGTGGACGCCCGGTCGCCAAGGGCCAGGTGGACAAACTCTCCAAAGAGCTGATCAAGGAATATTTGACCGTATGAATCCGGCGTCTTTGCTACAGGAGAAAAATACGACAGCTTCCGGTGGCTGGCAGGCACAACTGGCGCTGGGTTTTGCACAAAACAATTCGCACACCCCCATTTCACGCACACAAATAAAACACAGCCGGCACATTGGTCCGTTACGTGTGCAACGCCCCTTTTATCCCGAGGGAAACCTCGCACATATCTATATTCTTCATCCACCCGGTGGCGTGGTCGGCGGCGATCAACTACAGATTACGCTGGAGGTCACCGACAAGGCCCAGGTGCTGTGTACCACCCCCGGCTCCGGTAAATTTTACTTGAGCGCCGGTGAATGGGCGTCTCTGCAACAGACCTTTTGCGTCAAGGCCGGCGCCAGTCTCGAATGGCTGCCACAGGAAAACATTCTCTTTGCCGGCGCTCGCTTGCGCGTCCGCACCCGCATCGAACTGGAAGATGATGCCGTCTTCATCGGCTGGGATGTCAGTTGCCTGGGGCGTCCCGCCAGTCATGAGCGATTTGAACACGGCGCCTTTGATTCCCGGCTGTCGTTTTATCATAATCAGACATTGTTACTGGTGGAAAACCAGCGCGTGCTCGACCGGAAAACCCTGTCCGCGGCAGCAGGCCTGCGTGATCACCCCATACAGGCGACTCTGTTGGCCTTTCCCTGTAACGAAGATCATCTTGAGACAGTACGTGAATATCTGCCAAAAAATGGCGCGTCAACACGGCTGGGAGTCACACTTATCGATGGCCTGCTGGTGGTTCGTGGCTTGGGAAACAACAGTGAAAGCTTGAAACGGAAACTCATTGAAATTTGGCGCATATTACGCCCAAAACTGCTTGACCGATCAGCGGTACTGCCACGAATATGGGCAACGTAGGGTGGACGCTGTCTATCAATTAGACGCTGGCCAGGCATGAATGGTGGGCAATGCCCACCCTACGCCAGAAATCAAAATGGTTTGAAGGCATGAACGTTACTCTTCTTCTAAAATAGGCGAACTCATGGACTTAGCCCCGCGCGAAAAAGACAAACTGCTACTGTTTACCGCTGCATTGCTGGCTGAACGCCGACTGGCACGCGGCGTCAAACTCAACTATCCCGAGGCCATGGCCTATATCAGCGCCGCCATTATGGAAGGTGCCCGTGATGGCAAAACGGTGGCCGAACTGATGAACGAAAGCCGCCGGATACTCAGCGTGGAGCAGGTCATGGATGGCATCGCAGAGATGATTGATGAGGTGCAGGTCGAGGCCACCTTTCCCGATGGCACCAAACTGGTCACCGTTCATCAACCGATTAGCTGATGGTACAAAAATTGGAGCAAGCGATGATTCCGGGTGAAATGAAGATCCGCGCAGGCGATATCGAGATCAACTCAGGACGCGCAACCTTGCGTATCGACGTCGCCAATAGCGGTGACCGACCTATTCAAATTGGTTCACATTATCACTTTTACGAGTCCAACATGGCCTTGAAATTCGAGCGTGAAAAAACCCGTGGCTACCGGCTCAATATCCCCGCCGGCACGGCAGTGCGTTTTGAGCCGGGGCAACATCGCAGCGTTGAATTGGTGGCCTTTGCCGGCAAAGGTATTGTGTACGGCTTTCAGGGCAAGGTCATGGGCGCATTGAATAATTCGGCGGAGGAACAACAATAATGGCGACCATGAGCCGGCAGGCCTACGCGGAAATGTTTGGCCCCACCACGGGCGATAAATTGCGCCTGGCGGATACCGAACTGTGGATAGAAGTGGAAAAAGACTTCACCACCTATGGCGATGAAGTCAAATTCGGTGGCGGCAAGGTCATTCGTGATGGCATGGGACAATCACAGGCCGTCTCTGCCGAGGTGGCCGATCTGGTCATCACCAATGCGCTGATTATCGATCACTGGGGCATCGTCAAGGCCGACATCGGTATTAAAAATGGCCGTATCGCCGCCATCGGCAAGGCCGGCAACCCCGATGTGCAGGACAATGTGGATATTGTTATCGGCCCCGGCACGGATGTGATTGGTGGTGAAGGCAAGATTATCACCGCCGGGGGCATCGACGCCCACATTCATTTTATCTGCCCGCAACAGATAGAAGAAGCGCTGGCCTCGGGCATCACCACCATGCTCGGTGGCGGCACCGGTCCATCCACCGGCACTAATGCCACCACCTGCACACCGGGGCCATGGAATATCCACCGTATGCTGGAAGCCGCCGAGGCTTTTCCCATGAATCTGGGTTTTATGGGCAAGGGCAATGCCAGTCTGCCCGATGCCTTGCACGAACAGATCGCCGCCGGCGCCATGGGACTCAAGTTGCATGAAGACTGGGGCACCACACCGGCGGCCATTCACAATTGTCTGAACGTTGCAGAAGCCTTCGATGTGCAAGTAGCGATTCATACCGATACTCTGAACGAGTCCGGTTTTGTGGAAGACACCATTGCCGCCTTTGCAGGCCGCACCATTCACACCTATCACACGGAAGGCGCCGGAGGTGGTCATGCGCCGGACATCATCCGTGCCTGTGGGCTCGACAATGTACTGCCCTCCTCCACCAATCCGACGCGGCCTTATACCGTCAACACCATTGATGAACATCTGGATATGCTGATGGTGTGCCATCACCTGGATGCCGGTATCGCCGAAGACGTGGCCTTTGCCGAATCCCGTATTCGCCGCGAAACCATCGCCGCCGAAGACATCCTGCATGACCTGGGCGCATTTTCGATGATTTCTTCCGATTCACAGGCCATGGGCCGGGTCGGCGAAGTTATTACCCGCACCTGGCAAACCGCGCACAAGATGAAGGTGCAGCGTGGCGCACTGCAGGGCGACAGCACTGACAACGACAATAACCGGGTGAAACGATATATTGCAAAATACACCATCAACCCGGCCATTACCCACGGTATCGCCCATGAGGTCGGTTCGGTGGAAGTGGGCAAGCTGGCCGACCTGGTACTGTGGTCACCGGCCTTTTTCGGCATCAAGCCCACGCTGATTATCAAGGGAGGAATGATAGCCCATGCGCTGATGGGGGATGCCAATGCCTCGATTCCCACACCGCAGCCGGTGCACTCCCGTCCTATGTTCGGCAGTTTCGGTAAGGCCTTGGCCTCAACCAGTATGAATTTTGTTTCCGCTGCGGCCATGTCCGAGGGCATTGTTGAACAATTGGGATTACAAAAAAAAGTGGGGGTGGTGAAAAACTGCCGGAACGTCAAAAAACAGGACTTGATTCATAACCGCTACACACCACATATCGAGGTCGATTCACAGACCTATGAGGTACGTGCCGACGGTGAGCTGTTGACCTGTGAACCCGCCACGGTATTACCCATGGCGCAACGTTATTTTTTGTTTTAGAACTTTATTTTAGAACTTTATGTTAGAACATTGTTTTAGAAAACTGTAATAAACAACCCCGTAGCAAGCTATTTCGTCCCGCGAAAGCGGGGTATTGAAGGGTGCTGAATACCGTCATTCCCGCGCAGGCGGGAATCCAGAGTGTAGAAAACTTTGAGCGCTCTGGATGAATCGCTCCGGTGAAAACCGGATCCCGGGACGGCAATCTCTGGATTCCGGCTAAAAACAGGCCGGAATGAC
>JALTPW010000772.1 GCA_026999335.1 Chromatiales bacterium | reverse complement strand
CTTCGGCGATCACCGTCAGTCCCAGGGCGTGGGCCATGGTGATGATGCTGGTGACGATCTCCCGATCCTGGGGATTGCAGGTGATGTCGCGCACGAAGCTTTGATCGATCTTGAGACTGTCGGCGGGGAATTGTTTGAGGTAACTCAGGGAGGAATAGCCGGTGCCGAAGTCGTCGATGGCGATGGTGACGCCCCGTTCCCGCAGGCGCCGCAGGGTGTTGATGGAGCGTTCGATGTCGTCCATCAGCACACCCTCGGTGATCTCCACCTCCAGGCCGTCGGCGGGCAGGGCGGTGTTGCGCAGGGCCTGTTCCACCAGGACGGCGGGGTCGGCGTTACGGAACTGATGGGCGGAGAAATTTACCGCCACTCGCACCGGCGTCAGGCCTTGCTTGCGCCAGGTCTGGTTCTGGCGGCAGGCGGCGTGCAGAATCCATTCTCCCACCGGGCTGATGAGGCCTGTCTCCTCCAGCAGGGCGATGAACTTGCCTGGCGGCACCAGTCCCAGCTCCGGGTGCTGCCAACGCACCAGCACTTCGAAACCGATCAAGCGCTCGTCGTGCAGGCTGATCTGGGGCTGGAAATGGAGCAGGAATTCCTCGCGCTCCAGGGCGCGGCGCAGCTGCGCCTCCAAGGCCAAGTGTTCCACCGCGCCGGCGCTCATGTCGGCGTTGTAAAACTGGTATTTGTTCTTGCCCTGTTCCTTGGCCCAGTACATGGCGCTGTCGGCGTTTTTCATCAGGGTCTCGGGACGGTCGCCGTCGCCGGGGAACAGGCTGATGCCGATGCTGGCGGTGACCGCCAGTTCGTGGCCCTCTACCGCCAGCGGCTGACTGAGGCTGTGGAGAATCTTGTGCGCAACTTGCTCGATGTCGTCCAGCTGTCGGATGCGCGGTAGCAGCACGGTGAATTCGTCGCCGCCCATGCGCGCCACGCTGTCCTCGTCGCGGGTACATTGGGCCAGGCGTTGGGACATGCCCCGCAACAGTTGGTCACCCACGGCGTGGCCAAGGCTGTCGTTGATTTTCTTGAAGCGATCCAGGTCGATGAACATCACTGCCAATTTCTCGTTGGCACGCCGCGCCTGGGCCAGGGCCTGTTCCAGGCGATCATTGAACAACAGCCGGTTGGGCAGGCCGGTGAGGGCGTCGTGGTAGGCCTGATGGCGGATGCGTTCCTCGTTGCGCTTCTGTTCGCTGATGTCGTTGAACAAGGCCACGTACTGGCCGGGCCGGCCCTCGGCGATGCTAATGGCGGTGAGCACCATCCATTGGGGATAAATCTCACCGTTTTTGCGCCGGTTCCAGATCTCGCCCTGCCACTGGCCGCTGTCGTCCAGGCTCTGCCACATTTGCTGATAAAACTCGGCATCGTGGCGCCCGGATCGCATCAGCCGCGGGGTATTGCCGATGGCCTCTGCGGCGGAGTAGCCGGTGATGAGGCTGAAGGCAGGATTGACCGACTGGATGACGCCGTTGGCGTCGGTGATCATGATGCCCTCCAGGGTGCTTTCGAAGATGCGTGTGAGTTGCTCGTTTCTCCAGTTCAGTTCCGAATGCTGGAAGGCCTCGCGCACGTTGGCGCGCATGAGCCCGTTGTCCCAGGGTTTGGTGAAGAATTTATAGATGGCGCCATCGTTAATGGCTCCGGTGACGGCCTTGAAGTCGGCATAGGCGCTCAATACGATGCGCACGGTATCGGGCCAACGTTCGCGCACTTGACTGAGGAATTCCACGCCGGTCATGTAGGGCATGCGTTGGTCGGAGATGATGACGTTGACGTTGTGTTGATCCAGTAGCGTCAGGCCCTCGGCGCCGCTGTTGGCACTGAGGATCTGGTAGCCGCTCGGGTACAGCAGGCGTTTAAGTGCCCTGGTCACGTTGGGTTCGTCGTCAACCAGTAGCAGGGTTCGTTCCATGGGGTGTTTGTCCTGTTTTACCTGTCCCGCAAATTGCTAAAAGCTAGTGTCGGTTGTCCACGGGAAAACTTTATTTCTTCAGGCCTTGTATGGCTCGGAAAAAGTGCAAATTTAACCGACGGAATTACCGAAAGAACAACGATGTATGCTGGACGGCGTTAGAGAGCTTCTCAGGTTTTCACTCGCCGCCCGGCTGCTGCGATAGAATGGGCGAATCAAACCTTGGCGAGGAAGATGTGATGCAGAGAAACTCCACTGCGGTGAGCGCGGTTGTTTGGGCGGACAATGAATTGCAGTTGCTGGATCAGCGTGTGTTGCCGCAGGAGGTCACGTATTTGAGCTATGGCGATCTCGGCGCGGTGGCCGACGCTATTCGCGACATGGTGGTGCGCGGCGCGCCGGCGATTGGCATCACCGCAGCCTATGGTATCGTGCTGGCGGCGCGGGCGCGTTTCGCACAGTCGCCGGATGACTGGAAACCGGCCATCGAGGTGGATCTGCAAACCCTGGCGGCATCGCGTCCCACGGCGGTGAACCTGTTCTGGGCCATTGAGCACATGCGCGAGGTGATCGCGGACACCGATGGGAATCCCGAGTCCACGTTGCTGGCGGCGGCAAAGCGTATCCACGCCGACGACATCGCCGCCAACCGGCATATGGGTGAGTTGGGTGCGGCCCTTATCGAAGCACCCTGTGCCATTCTCACTCACTGCAATGCCGGGGCCCTGGCCACCGGCGGTTACGGCACGGCCCTGGGCGTGGTGCGGGCCGGTTTCGCGATGGGTAAGATCGAACAGGTCTATGCCGATGAGACCCGCCCGTGGATGCAGGGCGCACGGCTTACCGCCTGGGAGATGGTGCAGGAGGGCATCCCCGTTACCCTGCAAGCCGAGGGCGCGGCGGCACATCTGATGAAGCAGGGCAGGGTGGGCTGGGTGATTGTCGGTTCTGACCGCATCACCGCCAACGGCGACGTGGTCAACAAAATCGGCACCTATGGCCTGGCGGTGCTG
>JALTPW010000771.1 GCA_026999335.1 Chromatiales bacterium | reverse complement strand
GGGATCACTTTCGGCAGATTGGCTTGCTGCCTCTACAGCGCAGCGGCAGCTTGCGTGCCGGTAATACTTTCGCCGGACTGGAATACTGGATACAGGCGGTAACCGGGCATCATGGCGCGCCACCCCAACGAAGTGCTGTGTCAGAGAGACTCAGTGATTTTTTCAGTACGGAGGATACCGAGGCCGCCAGCGCCTTTACCACCGATATTGCACGTCTGCTGCTGCCACCCGGCGTGGAATTTCCACGATCCGATATCGAAACTTGCCAGGCGTCTTCCTGGTGGCTGGCCGGTTTTGCCGTGCTGTGTGACTGGCTGGGTTCCAACCGCAACTATTTCCCGTTCACCGAAACGGTACAGCCGCTGGAAACTTACTGGATCAGTACGAAAAAGAGGGCGGAAACGGCCATTTCCGCTACGGAGTTGCTGCCAGCGGAAGTCGCTGAAGCCATGGACTTGAAGGTGCTGTTCGCATGGGAGAGCAACACACCAACACCTCTGCAAGCACACTGTGAACAGCTTGCGCTGCACAGTGGTTCGCAGCTGTTCATCCTCGAAGATGTGACCGGCGCCGGTAAGACGGAAGCCGCCGTCATGCTGGCACACCGCTTGATGTCGGCGGGAAATGCGCAGGGTATCTATTTCGGGTTGCCCACTATGGCCACCGCCAATGCTATGTATAACCGTATGGCTGAGATTTACCAACGCCTCTTCAAAGAAGACAGTAAGCCATCACTGGTACTGGCACACGGCGCGCGTGATCTTTCGGCACGCTTCCGGCAGGCCATCCTGCCAATGGCAGAGGGGAAGACAACAAGCAATGGTGATGGCACCGAAACCGCCAGCAGCCATTGCAGCAGCTGGCTGGCGGATAACCGCAAAAAGGCGCTGCTGGCCGAAGTGGGTGTCGGCACCATCGACCAGGCCCTGATGGCCATCCTGCCCGCGCGCCACCAGTCCCTGCGCCTGCTGGGCCTGCTCGGCAAACTGTTGCTGGTGGACGAAGTGCACGCCTGTGATGCCTATATGAATCGCTTGCTGTGCCGTTTGTTGCAGGCGCATGCCGCCAGTGGCGGCAGCGTCATCCTGCTCTCGGCGACCCTGCCCGCCAGGCAGCGCCAGCAATTGACGAACGCCTTTGCCGAGGGGGCGGGCTGGGGCAAGCGTGCATTGTGCAAAACGGGTGCGGATGACTACCCGCTGTTTACTCACGCACATGCTGCCGGTCTTGATGAGACGGGACTGGCTACCCGCGATAGTGTGCGCCGCACGGTAAAAGTAGCCATGGTGCATGCTCTGGAGGATGTCGAAGGTCGCCTGCTGGCAGCCGTCAAGGCCGGGCAATGCGTCTGCTGGATACGCAATACCGTCGCTGATGCCCGTGAGTCATTTGCCCGCTTGCGCGCCCGCTATCCGGACTGGGCCATCGACCTGTTCCACGCCCGCTTCGCCATGCAGGACCGGCTGGATATCGAAGAGCGCATCGTTAACCGTTTCGGCCCGGAAAGCACCGCCGACGAACGCCGTGGGCAAGTACTCATCGCCACCCAGGTGGTGGAGCAATCCCTGGATCTCGACTTCGACCTGCTGATCACCGACCTTGCCCCCATCGACCTCATTATCCAGCGTGCCGGGCGATTGCATCGTCACCCGCGCGGCAAGCGGGGCGAACCCGTGCTGGTGGTCAACGGGCCAGACCCGGATAGCGATGTCAGCATCACTTGGTTCAAGGATTATTTACAAGGTGCGAGTTATGTCTACCCCCACCACGGCCAGCTCTGGCTCACCGCCCACCTGCTCAAACAGCGGGGTGGTTTCCGCATGCCCGAAGATGCCCGTTGCTTGATCGAAGGCGTGTATGACGCTGAAGAATACCCCCCGGCCCTGGAAAAAGTCTCGCTGGAGGCCGAAGGACATGCCAGCGCCAGCGGCAGTCTGGCCGCACTCAATACCCTGGATATCGAAAATGGCTACGACGGTGACGATAAAAACCGCTGGTGGGACGAAGCCAAAATCCCGACCCGGCTGGCCGAGGTGGAAACCACCACCGTCTATCTGGCCCGCTGGGACGGGGCCAGCCTGGAGCCGTGGAGCAACGAAACTGACCACCCCTGGCCCCGCAGCGCCGTGCAAATACGCCGGGATCTTGCCAGCAAAGAAGCGCCGGTCGAGAGGATTACTGCCGAAATGATTGAAGCCTGCCGTGAACGGCTTCCGGCCAAGGGCAAGTGGGGGGTATTGATGCCACTGATGGCCGTGGATGACGATTGCTGGAAGGGGATTGCACTCAACAAGGAAGGCGCAGAGATGACATTTTATTACGACCCGAAGCAGGGCTTGATGAGGGAAGAAGAGGTACAGGGGCGCTAGCCCCTGTACGGCCCCACGGTGTGGGGAACGAGCACCAAATACTTCCATATACACGGTTCATCCCCTTAGTTAAGAGGAAGCCAGAATTTTAACATAGAGCAAGAGCAGCATGATTTTTGTGTTAAATATTTACATATACACTTGATAAAAACCTCAGCGCCTTCTATCATATGTCGCATGTCCTGAATGGTGCGCCGAGGAGAATAGTAATGTTGGAAATATTTGAAACTCATTTTTTATCGCAGCCCGAATTGCTGATTCTGGAAATGCGGCGTCGGGGATGCCCAGGGCGTATCAAATTATGTGACGGTACTTACATCGTGCTGGAGTGGCATGCTGCGGAGGCAGTCAATGACTCAATATATAAAACTCAGGGAGTAGGGATGGATGGATGATAATTTAATCATAGGTGACTGGCTGCCCGTCCGCCGTGGCAGCGGGGTAAAAGAGATGATCGCCCCCTGGCAGATCACCGAAGACCACGAAACCAATCCCATCGTCGCCCTGGCCTCGCCTCGGGCGGATTTCAATGGTGCATTGATGCAATTTCTCATCGGTCTGCT
>JALTPW010000770.1 GCA_026999335.1 Chromatiales bacterium | reverse complement strand
CGATGTTTTTCGCCGGTTCGCGAGGTGATCATGATGATCGGTATCTGCCGCAGACGCTCGTCATTACGCATGGTCGTCGCCAGTTCATAGCCGTCCATGCGTGGCATTTCCACATCCAGCAGCATGATGTCTGGAATCTGCTCCAGCATCACGGTCAGTGCATCGACACCATCCTTGGCGGTAATGACCTCAAAATCGTGGCGCGACAACAGGCGCTCCGTGACCTTGCGCACGGTGATGGAATCGTCCACCACCATCACGCTCAGACGCTGCTCCTCGACCGGTTCTTCCTCCGCGACCATAGGCAGCAGTGGCTCGACCGCGCCGTGTTGCTGGGCCAGGATCGAGCGCACCAGGTTGCCAACATTGAGGATCAGTGCCACTTCACCATCGGGTAGAATTGTCGCCCCGGAAAGCACGTTCACGGTACTCAGCTGCGGCCCCACGGATTTAATAACGATCTCCTGCCGGCCCAGCAGGGCATCCACCTGCAGCGCCACGCGGTGATCACCGCTGCGCAGCAGCAGCAGGGGAATGCGCTGTTTGGTATCTGGCAGGATCGCTGGCACGCCAGTCAGCACCTTGCCCAGACTCAAGTACTGGTAACGGTTACCGGCATAGTCAAAGTGACTCTCTACACCCGTCACCAGCGGCGCCAGTTCGTCGTGGCTGACACGGATCACATGTTCCACATTGGGCAACTGTATGGCATAGGTCGCTTCACTGACCTGCACCATCAGTGCCTGGTTGACCAGCACGGTGAGCGGCAGGCGAATCAAAAAACTGGAACCCTTGCCGTGCTCGGTATCGATATGCAGGGTGCCGCCAAGCTGCTTGATTTCGGTATTCACCACATCCATGCCCACGCCACGGCCAGATATCTGCGTGACCTCCTTGGCGGTGGAAAAACCGGATTCAAGGATAAAGGTCATCAACTCACGGTCGCTGAGGTCGGCATCGGGCAGCAAGCGGCCCTTTTCAATGGCCTTTTCGCGCAGGGCGGTAATATCGAGGCCTCGACCATCATCATCCACCTTCAGCACCACCTCCGAGCCTTGATGGTCGAGGTCGATGCGGATAGTACCGGTGGCCGGCTTGCCGGCGGCCTCGCGTTCCGCCTGCGGCTCGATGCCATGATCGACAGCATTGCGCAAGATGTGCTCCAGTGCCGGCACCAGACGGTTCAGCTGACTGCGATCCAGCTCACCCTCAGCCCCGCTGACTTTCAGTTTCACTTGTTTATCCGTTTCCCCCGCCGTCTGCCGCACGATGCGACGCAGGCGTGGCAAAATGCTGGAGAAGGCCACCATGCGGGTATGCATCAGGCCTTCCTGCAGTTCACTGGTGACACGTTGCTGCTGCAACAGCAGGGTATCGGTATCGCCGGATAACTCTTCCAGCAGACCCTGAATGCTGGTCAGATCGCCGAGACTCTCGACCATGCCACGTGACAGCTGCTGCATGGTGGAAAAACGATCCAGTTCCAGCGGATCGAAATCCTCGGCATGGGTATCGCCGCCGGTATCATGGCGATACATGATCTGCGTTTCGGTTTCGATCTCGAACTTGCGCAGCTGCTCACGCAAACGGCTCACGGTCTGATCCAGTTCCGTCAGATTGAAACGCCAGGCGGTCAGCTGCTGGCCGATTCGGGCACTGTAAATATTGATCTCACCGGAAAAATTCACCAGGTCATTGAGTAACTCGGCACGCACCCGCACCTGCTCCTCAGCGGCCACCGGCGCTGCCTTGTCCGCGAGTCCCACGCTCTGCAGGTCAAGCGCGGCAATCTCTTCAATCTCGTCACCGACCAGTGACACATCGCCAGGGATTTCCGCGACAGCCGTCTCTATTGAGGCGGGCCCGGCCACTGTGGGTGTTTCTTCCTCCGTCGCTTGTGCCTCACCACGAATCGCGGCTTCGATCTGCGTCACCAGCTGTTTGGCCGGTGGCACTGTGTGCAGTTGCCGGGCCAGCTCCAGGCCTTCGCTGAGCCAGTCGTGACAGTTCTGCAGGAGGGCAGGGAAGTGTTCTTCAGGGGTGATCAGGCCATCGGCCATGCGCTCGAGCAGGGACTCGACCACATGGGCCAGGTCGCCAATGGCGGTAACATTGGCCATGCGCGCCCCTCCCTTGAGGGTGTGCAAGGCGCGTTGCAACTCGGCCACATGCTCGAGGCTCTGGTAATCCTGACTCCACTGATCGAGGATCTTTTCTACCGATTCCTGGATTTCCTCCGCCTCTTCGAGGAAGATTTCCAGCAACTCGATATCGTAATCCGCGTCAGCCGTCGTGGCTGTCTCCACGACCGATGCCGCGGTAAACATGGGTGCCAGCTCGATCTGTTCTTCTTCATGGGGTTCGGCGCCGGTCTCAACCAGCCCTGCCTCAGGCCCGCTGATATCCGTCTGTGCTACAGCCTCCCCAGCGAATTCACCTTCTGATTCAGCAGACTCCGTCTCCACCAACCACTCGGCCAGATGCGCCAGACATTCGTCAGCCGGTGCCAGCTCTTCACCGCGGCGTATCTGCTCCACCGCCTGTTGCAGCCAGTCGATGCAGTCCTGGATCAGTGGCGGTAAATCGGCAGCGACTTCACGGTGGGTTTCGGTAATCCCTTCCAGCAACGCCTCCATTTCATGGGTGAGATCGCCGATGGGTTGAATATTCGCCAGTCGCGCACTGCCCTTGAGTGTATGCAGGGCACGCTGCAGTTCATGCAGCAACTCAGGGTCGTTCAGGTTGGAGGGCCAGCGCAGCAGTAGCCTATCGCTGGCCGTGAGAATTTCGGCGGCCTCATCAAGGAACACTTCCAGTAGTTCCTGATCCTCTTCAAGGTGCTCCGTAACCGACGGTGTCCATATGGGCTTTGCAGCCACCACAGGCCCAGCCTTCGCGACAGGCATTGCCAACGCCTGCTCGTGCATCTGTGCAATGTGCGCCAACAGCTCGACATTGTCCTGCTGCGGGGGATTGGGCAGATCGAAAACGGCCAGCGCCTCGGTCAGCCTGTCGGTGAACTCCTCCAGTGCCGCAAGGCCGGCGTGATCGAAGGGGATGTCCCGCTCCAACAGGGTACGGACACAGCGATCCATGGGCTCGCTGAGCACGGCAATGGAAGGCACATTGGCCATCCGTGCGCTGCCGTGCAGGGTGTGCAGAACACGGTGTAAATTCTCGGTCACCGGGAAGGGGCCGATAGCGCTGTGATCGGTGATGAATTCCCGCAGGGCCTCAAAGTGGGTTTGCGCTTCCCTGCGAAAGACGTCGGCCAGCACCGGATCGAAGGCCGGCTCTTGCCCGCTTTGCGGAGGGGTGACCCCGGGTGCTTCCGTTTCATCAACGGGAATTCCAGCGCTATCGAAGACGGTTTCAGTCTCGGCGAAAGACCTCTCGGTAAAGGGTTCTTCTTCAGCGGCAGCGGGCGCTTCTAATTCGTGTGATGTTGTCTCTGGCTCTTCTGTGGAGAACTCTGCTCCCACTGAAGACTCTATTTCTGCTGAAGACTCTATTTCTGCTGAGGGCTTTACACTCGCTGAGGGCTCCATCCCCACCAACAATCCGTCAACCTCTGCCGGTTCTTCGCGAGCGGTAAGCTCTTCGTCCTCTACGGGCTCTTCACCGGGCAAAGGGGTCTCGAGAGATAATTCGTCTGCCGTAAATGGCCCTGGCAAATCTGCGGAAGGTTCCCCGGTGGCTTCAGGTTCGGCAACCGTCTCCTCGGAGACGGCACTTGGCTCTGTCGCCGGGGCCTCGGCGACAGAGCCCGGCAGTTCGGTCAGGGACACCTCGCCACCCTCGGTCAGAGTATTGGCCAGCGCCATCAGGCGCTTCACCGGCGGGCGTTTTTCGACCTCCCCCTTGAGATGGGCCAGCAGGCCATGCAACGCAGGCTCCGACAACTCCAGCAGCCGGAACAGGACGGGTGTAGGCTCGAGCTTGCCTTCCATCACCCGGTTGAGCATACCTTCAAAGGCCCAGGCATATTCGCCGGTCACCATCGCGCCGGCAAGACGGCCACTACCCTTCAGGGTGTGATAGGAGCGTCGTAAGGTTTCCAGAGGCTTGTAATCTTCGGGGTCTGCCCGCCAGGCGTGCAGACAGTCGGTCATGGTACCCAGTACCTCATCCGCCTCTTCGAGGAAGATTTCGAGGATCTCTTCGTCGACATCGGCTTCGATGTCGGCGTCGAATTCCTCCTCGCTGCTTCCAACTTCCGTTGCCGTGGGGGGAGTGTCAACCACGCTTTCCGCAATCGATTCTGTTACTACTGTGTCGTCGCTGACGGCGGTGGGTTCGGCTTCAGCATCCTGTCGCAGGGGTTGTGTGCTCTTGGCCCCGCTGTCTTCGCTCAAACCGACGTCAAACTGGGCATCGAAATCAAGCAATGCGGCCTGTGCCTCGCCGTCAGCGCCGAACTTTCCCGGCAGAGCGACACCGGCTCCCTGCGCCGGGGACAGGGGATAACCCAGCTCTTCGACACTGAGTTCGGCCACCGCAAGGATGGTTTCCGGGTGGGCTCGGGCCTCTTCAATGGCCTCAAGGTAATATTCGATGCTGGTGATGACGTCGGCCAGGGCGTCCAGGGCGATGGAATTCGGCACCTGCCGCCGCCCCAGCACGTCATCTCGCACGTATTTGACGGCCGCGTCCAGCAGCTCGGCGGCCCGCTGGAAATTCAGTACCGCCAGGGCGCCCTTGATCTGCGCCAGCTTGGCCGGCACGTCTTCGATGGCTTCAAAAGAACGGCTGTCCACGGCGAAGGTGTTGAGGCCTTCCTTGATATCGGTAAGCAGCTCGCGGGATTCGTTGATCACCAGATTGACGATCTGCGCCTGTTCACCGGCCGGCATCAGTACCGGCGATTCCTCTTCATCATCGGGATCGGGATCCGCGACATCCACCGCTTCGTGCCCAGCGGATGCAGTATCAGGATTTTCCAGCGAGGCCTCGACATAGAGCAGCGCACTGGCCATTTCCATCAACAGACTGTCGTCGGGGATTTCGTCGGTTCCGACAAAGCCGTCGATGTGCTCGGCCTGCTGCTGAATGATCTTGCGCAGGCTGCCCAGTCCCAGCATCGCCAGGGTATCGGCAATGCGACGTAGGCTGTCGCCCAGAGGCGTCAGTGTGGCAACGTCACGCTCGCTGTTGCGAACGAAGATATCCAGTTGATCCTTGACCGCCAGCAGGTCTTCCTTGATCACCGTCGAGACGCTCTCCATGAGATCGGCGTTCGATCCCTTGAGGTTATCCATTGCCTCTTCCAGCGCGCTACTGCTGTAGGGCAATAGCTGCTCAAGCTGAAAGGCCTGTTTCAGGCTGCTGACACGCGGGCCATCGGACTGGGCCGTACCGGTATAATAGAGGCAGTTCTTCAGCAGTTCGGTGGGCGGGGCGCGCTCGAATATGGTCTCGCCATCGTTGATCAGTCGCTTGATCTCCAGGTCGACATGGCCCATGAGCAGCTTGACCGAGGTACCGGTTTCCAGTCCGCCGTCGATCAGTGCTTCGGTGACACCACCGGCAATCCACCACAGACGGCGAGCAGCATCGGTCTGTGAGGCATTTTGCAACTCACGCAGTACGGCGGTGAGTTTTTTCAGGCTGCCGATGGCATCTTGATTGCGGTACCAGCCGAGCAGGGAGACCTGAAACAGCGGGCGCAGTTTGCGTGCATAGGCCTGGATGTCCGGATAGGTCTTACCCGGTGGCAACTGGGGCTGCGGCGGGGAGACGCTGAAATCCGGTGTGAAAAAGGCATTTTCACTGAGCAGGTTTTCGCCGCGTGCGGCACGCAAATCGTTGAGCAGGGGTAACAACACCACCGGCATATCCATTTGCCCGTGCTCCAGCCCTTCGAGGTAGGACGGCAGTTGCAGGATGGCGCGCATCAGTACATCGTATGCATCCTCTTGCTGATCGATTTCGCCATTGAGCAAGGCATTGGCGAGCTTTTCCATTTCCTCGGCCAGCAGTGCACCACCGTAGATCTCTACCATCTGCAGGGTGCCATAGACCTGGTGCAGATAGGTGGCGCAAAAACGCATCTGGGTGGCGTCACCCGGGTTTTCAACGAAGGTTTCCAGGGCCTGGCGCGTCTGGTTCAGGCTTTCCTGAATTTCGTCCTTGACCCATTTCAGGGTGGTGTAATCGAGTTCCTCGCCCATGTCTTTTTGCGCGCCTTGTCCAATGCTATTGGTGTTGGAATGCCAGCGTATTGGCATAGGGAAAACGTTTCATGTGCGGGTGCTCCCAGTTGAGAAGTTCCCCCACACCCAGAATCAGCATGCCACCGGGCTGCAAATGATCGGCCAAGGTATTGGCGATCTGTATGCGCTGTTCGCGGTCGAAGTAGATCAGCAGGTTCAGGCACAGGATGATATTCATCTTGCCTATCGGCGCATCGTCCACCTGTAGAATGTTCAGGTGATTGAAGCAAACCCGCTTACGCAGTTCTTCGCTGACTTGAAACCGGCCAGTACCGGTTTCGGTAAAATAGTGTTTCAACCAACCCGGGGCGATATCACGCACCTTTTCGTGGCTATACGTACCCATACGTCCGATGGCCAACGCTGCCCGGCTGATGTCACTCGCCATCATACCCAGAAAACAGGGTACACCCAGCCGGCGCATGCGGTCATCGATGGCCATTGCCACGCTGTAAGGTTCTTCGCCGGTGGAGCAACCCACGCTCCAGACATCGATGCTCAGGGGCTCCGCCGGACAGTCTGCCGGAGCGGCGGGCAGACAGTGCTGGACGATCAGCGCCAGCACATTCTCGTGGCGCAGAAAGCGGGTCTCGTGCACCGTGAGGTGGTGTACCAGATGCCCCCATTCCACCACCCCTTCACGACCGGAAGTCACATAGTCGTAATAGGTCTGAAAATCCGCGATACCCAGCTCACGCATACGCATCCCCAGATTGGTCACCAGGAAGGACATGCGATTGTCCGGCAGGCGCATGCCCGTGCGCTGTTTCAGCAGTACCGTCCATTGCTCGAACTGCCCGGGTTCCATTTCCGGCAGCGGCTTGATAAACAGCTCGTCAAGGCCCGGCAATCGCTCCACGGTGGCTTTCATTGGCAGCACTTCAGTTGCTCCCGGGCAGTGACGGATTCACAGCACACTGACCGACCATTGACTTATTCCGGCAGCTTGAAGCCGGCAACGGACTTGCGCAGCTCATTAGAGAGATCCGCCAGATTACCGATCGAGGCGGAGGTCTCGTTGGTGCCGGCCGAGGTCTGCGTGGTGACCTCCTGGATCACGTTCATGCTTTCAGAAATACTCGACGCGGCGATGGCCTGCTGTCTTGCCGACTCGGAAATGGATTGCGTGAGTTCCGCCAGTTCCTTCGACACGGTTTCGATCTCGCCCAATGCCTCACCCGCATTGACGGCCAGATTGGCGCCTTCCACCACCTGCGTGGTGGACTGTTCCATGGAGGCCACGGCCTCGTTGGTATCGGATTGGATGGTCTTCACCAGCGCCTCGATCTGGCGGGTGGCGTCGGTGGATTTTTCCGCCAGTCGCTGCACTTCGTCCGCAACCACCGCGAAACCACGCCCGGATTCACCGGCCATGGCGGCCTGGATGGCGGCATTCAGGGCCAGGATGTTGGTCTGGTCGGCAATGTCATTGATCAGCTCCACCATGTCGCCGATTTCCTGCGAGCTTTCACCCAGGCGTTTGATACGCTTAGAGGTTTCCTGAATCTGCTCGCGGATGGTGTCCATGCCACGAATGGTGTCCTGCACTGCGGTGGCGCCCTTCTTGGCGATATCCAGCGAGGTGCCGGCCACGTCGGAGGAGGCGTTGGCATTACTGGATACGGTATCGATGGAGATGGCCATCTGGTTGATGGCCGCCGAGGCGGCAGTGATCTGCTCGGCCTGGTGGTCGCTGGCCTCGGCCAGATGCATGGCGGTGGCCTGCGTTTCCTGCGCCGCCGAGGACACCTGCACGGTGGTCTCATTGATGGTGGAAACCAGTCGGCGCAGTTGGTCGATGGTGTAGTTGATCGCATCGGCAATGGCGCCGGTAATATCTTCCGTTACGGTTGCCTGGGCGGTGAGGTCACCATTGGCCAAATCACCGATTTCATCCAGCAAACGCATGATGGCGTCCTGGTTGCGGCGATTCTGCGCCGCCGTTTCGGCCAGACGATTACGCGTATCCCCCACGACCTTAAAGCCAAGAACGATCAGCAGCAACAGGGCGACGGCACCCAGCAGACTGCCGGTGGTGGCGTTGATGGCACGGGTATCACCCAGCGAGGTATAGGCCTGCATCAGATCCGTGGTGCGGGCCAGCAGGGTTTCACTCTGTTCAACCAGGCTGCCGGAGGCCTGCTGGGCTTCGAACAGGGTTGGCGTCTGTTCCAGGATACGGCCCACCAGTTCATGCACCGTCTCAAAAGCGTCGGCCACTTCCGCCAGCTTGTCGCGGGCATCCGGATCACGTACGCGTTTGATGTTCATTTTG
>JALTPW010000769.1 GCA_026999335.1 Chromatiales bacterium | reverse complement strand
CTAGCCATTGTCATTAAGTTAAGCCTGACATCCTACTTATTGTCGGTTGATGGTGACGCAGGAGTCCCAACATTGTTGGTTTCGTTGGGGTTCGCAAGCTCACCACCAACCTACAAAACAGTCATAATTTTGTTAACTTAATGGCATTGGAGTACTAGCCATTGTCAGCTCCTGCTTTAAATGCACGTCGTTGTGAAAACAACCCGCCCAAAATAGTCACATACTGTCATTACCGGCGGCAAGTGTGGCTGAATTCGTTCCCCAACCTGGCTGTCCATGTTGTGCGCACAGCGCACACTACACCTGCCCGTAGCGTGCGCCGTGCGCACGATGCCTCTTGATCAAGATACGGAAACTACCCGAAACATGGGATCCTGACTCTCTCATGCTTTTTCCGCCCGGTTTTCATTCTGTGGCGGGCAACGGGAAATCCAACCCAGCGAGATTGACCGGGCTATTCCAGGCCGAGGATAAAATTCCAGTCCGCCGCCGACACCGGCATCACCGATAACCGGTTACCCCTGCGCACCAGGGGCATATCCGCCAGCTCCGGGTGCTCTTTCAGTTCCTGCAGACTGATGGTGCGTTTGAGACGGCGCTTGAATGTCAGATCCACCATGTACCAGCGGGGCTGGTCGGGGTCGGACTTGGGATCGTAGTAATTGGCCTCGGGATCGAAGGCGGTAGGGTCGGGGTAACCCTCGCGCACCACTTCGGCGAGGCCGACGATGCCCGGCACCTTGCAGTTGGAATGATAGAAGAACACCCGGTCACCCACCTGCATCTGGTCACGCATCATGTTGCGCGCCTGATAGTTACGCACACCGTCCCAGGGCTCCTGCGCCACGGCCTCGAGGTCATCGAGGGAAAAGGCATCGGGCTCGGACTTCATTAGCCAGTAATTCACAGACTCTCCAGTGCCGGTAATCCGACGGTTTTGGGCATTTCCATCTCAGCAACACTGCTCAAAGACAGATTCTGCACACTTTGTGACCACTTTCACAGTGTTTGACTCGGTTTTTCCGGAGGATGAAAGCTGTCCGGGCCAAGCTTGATGACTACAGATCCCGGCAATAGTGCCGCAGAGTGCAAACGAACCAAACGAGGAGAATGATACTGACTTACTTTAGCTTGAGAGACTTGGCATACCGTTATTCCCGCGCAGGCGGGAATCCGGAATATACGGCGTTTTCAACTATGTAAGTCAGCGCCATTCGAAAATAAGGGCATTTGCCAACGACTCAGGGGCAGGGGGCAAATAAACGGCTTTTACTGAGGTTGCTCAGGGAATCCTCCAAAATCAATAACTTATGACGATATCGCACTGACAGGCCAGGGCCAACCTGTCTATAATGCAGGCCTTGTCCAAAGCCCACGGGCACAGGCAGACAAACACATTAAGGAATTGGGACATGCGTGACTTACGATACTTAGCGAATACCGCTCGAACCGCTTTCAGCGGCGCTCTGATGATTTTCCTCGCTTTGGGCATGGCCGCCACTGCCAGCGCTGGGCCGGAGCGCGATCAAGCCAAGCGTATCCACGACCGGCTGGTGGGCACGCCGCCCAGCATCGCCTGCCTGGATCAACTGGAGGCTCAAATGCCCGATGCCAGGGCTGTCGCGCTGGACGCCATCGATAACACCGGTGGAACCGACGAGTGTACCGACCCCTCTTTCTACAATGTCACGCTGAAAAATTTCATCACACCCTGGACCAACGAAGAGCAGAGCGTGTTTGCGCCGCTCAACGATTACACGGCCACCGTCATCGGCATCATCCGCGACGACCTGGACTTCCGCGAAATTCTTTACGGCAATATCCTCTATATTGGCGGCAACGGTGTATCACCCACCTATTCCAATGGCAGCAATGCCCACTACGAGGCCATGGAAGACCAGGGCGCCAATCTGGCCGACCCGGATCAGTTGCGTAAACGCACTCAGACTGAAATCACCGGCCTGCCGGATACCGCCACCGCCGGTATCATCACCACCCGCGCCGCAGCCCACGCCTTCTTCATCGACGGCACCAACCGCGCCATGTTCCGCTTCACCCTGCTCAATCATCTGTGCACCGATCTGGAACAGATCAAGGATCCCACCCGCACCCACGACCGCATTCCCCAGGATGTGGCACGTAGCCCTGGTGGCGATTCACGTATTTTCATGAGCGCCTGCGTCGGCTGTCATGCCGGCATGGATCCCCTGCATCAGGCCCTTGCCTATTACGACTTTGAATACCCCGATGGCAATCCGGATGGCGGCCAGCTGGTCTACAACCGCGCAGGCTTCGAAGACCCTGATACGGGCAGCCGTGTACAGGGGAAATACCGCATCAACGCCAACAACTTCGAATTCGGCTATGTGGTGACCGACGACCAATGGGAAAACTACTGGCGCGCCGGCCCGAACAGTGTGTTGGGCTGGGATCCAAATCTTACCTTTGACGGCTACGAAGCTCCCGGCAAGGGCGCCGGCGCCAAGTCCTTCGGCATGGAATTCGCCTACAGCGAGGCCTTTGCCCGCTGTCAGGTAAAAAAGGTCTTCAAGGCCGTGTGCTTCCGCCCCCCGAATGACAGCCAAATCGACACCCTGGTCACCACCTTCAAGGGCGGGTACAGGCTAAAAGACGTCTTCGCGGAAAGCGCCGCCGATTGCAGGGGCGACTAGTGCACAAAAACAATAACGGCATCATGTGGTTGCCCACGGCACGGAAATGGCAACCACGAGTAAACAGTGACGGCACTTACGGAGAGTCGAAATGAATTTTTTCAGCACCAAATACATCCTGCGCAGTTTCCTTGTCCTGGCAGCGGTTCTGCTGCTCAGCGCCTGTGACGCGGTGCCCACCACGGTGAATGACACCCTGCCGGACAACAACGCGGAATACAGCGGGCCCAACTGCGATACGGACGATACCTGTGATTTCCAGCGGGAATTCTGGGGCCCCATGATCGCAAACTACAGTTGCGAAAATTGCCATGACAGCAGCGCTCCCGCATCACTCCAGTTTCTGCACGAGGGAGATGTCAACACGGCCTATAACGCGACCAAAAAGTCAGGCTTGGTGAACCTCACTTCCCCTGAGGTCTCCAAGATCATCGTCACCGTACAAACTGGACACAAGGGCAGTTGCGATCCCGCATCCACATGCGGCGCGATGGAAGACAACATTATCGCTTTCATCAAAAACTGGAACAACGACGATGGTGGCAACGGGGGTGGCAACACCCTCGTACTGGAGGCCCCGGAACAGAAGGATGCCGGCACCAGCAAGACCCTGCCCAATCCACCTGACTTGAACAACTTCGCCTCTCTGCACCAACTGCTAAAAACTTACTGCGTCACCTGCCACGTCAGTTCGCCCCCTGTCTCCGTCCCGCAGTCACCGTATTTCGCCGAAAACGATGCTGCCGATGCCTATGCGGCCCTGCTCAGCAACCCCCAGGTCATCAATCTCGACAATCCCGCCAGCTCGAGCCTTGTGCGGCGCCTGACTGAGGGCCACAACTGCTGGGATCTGTCCGCAGCTGACGAGGTCACGGACAAGTACACCTGCGCCACGGAGATGCGTACCGCCATTGAGGAATTTGCCGGTACCATCGACCTGCCCAGCGAAGTCGACACCAACTGGGTCATCAGCAAGGCTCTGGGGCTGAGGGACGGCCTGATCGCCAGTGGCGATGCGCCACGTGACGAATCCGGCACCATCGCCCTGTACCAATTCCGGGCTGGTGTCGGCAACGTCATTTCCGACACCAGCGGTGTCACACCGGCGCTCAACTTGAGCCTGGACGGTGACGAGGGCAGCGACTTCAGGTGGGTCGGTGGTTGGGGCGTTGAATTCCTCGGCGGCGGTGCCCACGCCAGTCCCGCCGATACGCAAAAGCTGCGCAACCGCATCGTCGCCAGCGGTGAATATTCCATCGAGGCCTGGGTGGTTCCCGGCAATGTCAGCCAGGGCGCGGCCGGCGATCCGGCGCGCATTATTAGCTACTCGGCCAGTGAAAACAGCCGTAATTTCACCCTCGGCCAGGCCGAATACCGCTACGAATTCATGCACCGCAGCAGCAGTACCAACGCCAACGGTGAGCCGTCATTGATCACCGATGCCGATGCCGAAGACGCGCAGGCCGTCCAGCAGCATGTGGTGGTTACCTACAGTCGCAACAATGGCCGTCGCATCTACGTCAACGGCGAATACACCGGCGATAGTATCGACACCACCTCGCTCACCGACACCCTGGCCGACTGGGACGACAGCTACCCCCTGGTGTTCGGCAGCGAGTCCGGCGGCAGCCAAGCTTGGCAGGGCAAGCTGCGCCTGGTGGCTATCTATGACCGCGCCATGAGCGAGACGCAGATCGAACAGAACTTCAAGGCCGGCGTGGGCGAGAAATTCCTGCTCCTGTTCAACGTCAGCGAGCATCTGTTCGCCAGCCCGCCGCCAGCGGATCAGGGCACCTACGTGATATTCACGGTCAGCCAGTACGACGATTACAGCTACCTGTTCTACAAACCCATCCTGGTCAGCCTGGATCCCGACTTCCAACCCGGTAACTTTGTCGTCAAGAATTTGCGTCTCGGCCTCAACGGCAGGGAGCCCGCCGTCGGCCAGGCCTTCCGCAACATCGATACCACGGTGAGCAGTAATCTCTACACCAACGGTGGGCAGGTGCTGTCCGAGCTGGGCACCATCATCGCCCTGGAGAAGGGCCCCGATGCGGATGAGTTCTTCCTCACCTTCGAGCGGCTGGGCAACAGCGGCCCCGACGTGCGCGTCGACAGGGTCTGTGATCCCATCAGCGACTGCATGGCGCCGTCCGGCGACAGCCCGCAGGTATCGGACATCGGCCTGCGCACCTTCGACGAAATCAACGCCAGCATGGCCGCTATCACCGGTGTCGACATGCACGCCGCCGGCAACGAGTCGGTGAAGGACACCTATCTCACCATCAAGCAACAGCTACCGAGCCGGGAAGACATCGGCGGCTTCCTATCAGCGCACCAGATGGCCATCGCCCAGTTGGCAATGCAGTACTGCAATGGATTGGTGGAAGACAGTGGCCTGCGTACCACCTTCTATGGCAACTTCGACTTCGGCGCTGACGTGGCCACGGCCTACGGCAGCGGCTATTCAGCTCAGAAACAACAGATGCTGAATGCCCTGTACGACAACATGATCAGCCTGCCCCATAGCAACGACAGTGGCAATGTACTGAGTGGCGTGCCGGCACGCGAAGAACTCGCGGCAGAACTGTTTACGGCACCTCCAGCCACCGACGCAAACGGTATTGCCTATCCTGGCAACCTGTTCGATCGTCTGGCAGCCGGTGGAGGTAACGATATCCGCACTCGCGCTATCGCCAAGGCCCTCTGCACCGCCACCCTGGGCAGTGCGGCGATGCTTATCCAATAACTGCGGCAAGGACTTATTCGAGGACAACACCATGGCTAAACGACGTCACTCCCTTCACCCCGACGCCCCGCTGTACCACACCGACCACCGGCGCCCGGTCACCCGCCGCGACTTCCTGCGCCAGAGCTTCATTTCTGGCAGCGGTGTGGTCGCCGGCGGCGCCCTGCTCAGCCTGCTGGGCAACCCACGTCTGGCGCAGGCCGACCTGTCCGGTGACCTGCAAGCCCTGGCCACCGGCGCTGGCTGCCCGTTAACGGGCCTTGGTAGTGGCGGCAAGATTCCCTTCATCTGCTTCGACCTCGCCGGCGGCGCCAGCATGGTTGGCTCCAACGTGTTGGTGGGTGGCCGTGGCGGCTACTTGGACGACCCCCTCAGCGTTGCCGGCTATAGCAAGATGGGCGTTCCCGGCGACATGGTGCCCGGTGGCGTGGATACCAACCCGCCTCTCAACGGCCCCAACCAGGACATCAACACCAGTGAGGATGACTTCACCGACATCACCCTCGGTCTGCCCTTCCACTCGGACAGCGGTTTCCTGCGTGGCATCCTCAGCAGAACCAACTTGGCCAACACTGCCACCAAGGTCAATGGCGCGGTCATCCCGGCACGCTCCGACAACGACACCGCCAATAATCCGCATAATCCCATGTACGGCATCGCCGCAATCGGTGCTGACGGCGAGATCACACGCCTCATCGGCTCACGCAGTTCGGAGTCCGGTGGCAATTCCGTCGCTCCCGCCCTGCTCATCAAGCCCGAGTGGCGCCCCACTAAAGTCGACCGCCCCTCGGATGTCACCGGCCTGGTAGAGACCGGCGATCTTCTCTCGGTGCTCAGCGGCCCCAGCGGCCCCACCGACGTACGCGCGGTAATGGAGTCCGCGGTACGCCTCAGCGACCAGAAGATCAGTCTCGCCGATACCCAGTTGACCGGAATTGGCGACAATGAACGCATCCTCAACCTCATCCGCTGCGGCTATCTCAAGTCCGCCGATATCGCCGACCGTTTCGTCGGTGTCAATATCGACCCGGCACAGGACGCCGATATCGTCGGCCCCAACGGCATCTTCAGCGAGGCGGAATTCAACAGCAGCGGCGAATTCCGCAAGACCGCTTCAGTGATGAAAATGGTCATCGACGGCTATGCCGGCGCCGGCACTATCCAGATGGGTGGTTATGACTACCACACCGGTGATCGCGCTGTGGGTGAGATCCGCGACCTGCGCGCTGGTATCTGCATCGGCGCCTGCCTGGAATACGCCGCGAAGCGCGGCAAGCCGCTGATGATCTACGTCTTCAGCGACGGTTCCGTGGCCAGCAACGGTACCCTCGACAACTCCGAGAATGGCCGCGGCAAGGGCGTATGGACCGGCGACAATTCCTCCACCGCAGCCTCTTTTTTCCTGGTCTTTAATCCCAACGGCCGCCCCAGAAACCTGGCCGGTACAGAAACTGGCGTGCAGATCGGCAGCTTCCGCCCTGACGGCTCGGTGGAAACCGTCAACGCCCCCCTCGCCGCCAACGATGTCAACATGCTGGTGCAGACCGTACTGCTGAATTACATGGCCCTGCACGGAGAGCAGGGCGACTACAGCAACCGGTTTGGCAACGGCCTCGGCACTGATCTGGACAGCCTCATCGCCTTCCAGCCCATCGTCGCCCCCACCACCACCTAACCCCCAAACGTTGCCGCCCACAGGTTCTCTGTGGGCGGCGCAATTCCTCTTGGAATTCTATGGAAATAACGTAGAATAGTGTCGCCGCCGGAACACGAAAAGCGTCCGCTGCGACAACAACAAATAGATACTCCGCTGAGCAACTCTCTTGGTAGGATGGTCGTCGCCCGCCCGTTTTCTTCCATCCCGGCAGCGATGGTGGGCAGTGCCCGCCCTACGCCAGGAAACTGAGAATTGTTGAGCACCAGATATAACCTAAGCTCAACAAATACCGGAAGATACGCACTTTATGCGAACACTATGCAGATGAAGAGAAAGCCCGACTTATTGGCTGTTCTGGTTATCGTTGTGGGCCTCGGCGTCATTGCCACCGCCCTGGCACAGGGCATGCTGGCCACGGCGGATAGCGGCACACAGCTGGCCAGCAATCAATCGAACGTGATCCAAAGTGGCGAATCCCCTCGCCCGGACAGCAAACACTCCCCAACCTTCTCGACCATACAGTAACGGCCTGAAAACACACTGTTGTTGGCTTGAATAGCCGAAAACAGCCCAAATCTGGGCTGTTAACCTAATCCGTTGATTGCATAACAACCGTGCTGCCCCATTGACGTCACATTATCATTTCGGATACCGGAAGAAATTAGGCTGGCGTTGTAGGATGCTGGTGAGCGGTAGCGAACCGCATCGATTGCATGTTATTGCGTTTTCGACACGCGTGATCGTGGTGGTCACCGTTCTCGAACGATGCGCTTCGTAGAGCTCACCAGCATCCTACCCGGGCTACTGAAACAACGCGCCACCATCCGCCACCCGCCATTCACTGAGCAGCGCTGATAAATCTAATCGTCTAAAGGCGGTGATTAATCGGGGTTAAACCCTTACCCGGAGGTGAATAAACCTACATTGACTTTTCAACAGCCAAGCCTATAGTAATCCTAAATCAGGCTATAACTTTAATAATTATGCATAATATACTATTTTAAGGCTGTTATGGATCTTTACTCCATGACAGACCAGGCTATTATCGCCGAGCTGGGACAGCGCCTTCGTTCACTGCGCTTGCGCAAAAATGTGACCCAGCAGCAGCTCGCCACAGCCACGGCACTGTCGCTCAACGTGATCAAGTCACTAGAAGCTGGACGCGGCAAGCTGTCCAGCCTTGTTGCCGTGTTACGCGAACTGGGGGCGCTGCAAGAGCTGGACAACTGTCTCCCGGAATCCGCCGTCAGTCCTCTGCAACTGGCACGCATGCAGGGTAAGCAGCGACAGCGTGCCTCGGGCCAGCACGCCCCACGGCATCCGCCGGAAGACAGTGAATGGTAGGGAAAATTGACACCGCCGTGGTGCACCTGTGGGGCGATGAGGTGGGCGCTGTCTCCTGGCTCGAGGAACGAGG
>JALTPW010000768.1 GCA_026999335.1 Chromatiales bacterium | reverse complement strand
GTCCTCGAAACAAACGCGCCATCGTCCATCTCTGATTCGATGACCCTTGCCCAGCGTTCAGCCTTGGCTTTGGTACTAAATGTTCTTGAAACTGCCGGATAACCCCTGTGTTAGTGATCGCCCATATGGAGCCATTTGATGTTCACCTTAAAGGAGCCACTTCGTGATCGCCGTAATGGAGCCGGTTGATGTTCACCCTAATGGAGCCACTTCATGATCGGCTTAATGGGGCCACTCCGTAGGTAAAAAGGGGTCTCGGACTTTCCTGAAATGATAGTCTCCTGGGATTTTAACCCAGGAGGACTACGCATGAGTAATAGGAGGTTCGAGATGTACCAGTACCGTCAAATCATTTACCGGATCCGATCCGGCGAAACAGACCGGGCCATCGCAAAGGCCGGCCTGATGGGACGCCGGAAAACCGCCGTATTAAGAAGGATTGCCCAATCCGAAGGCTGGCTGAATTCTGGACCCCTTCCGGATGACGTTGAGATTGCGGCCGTTCTTAAGCAAAAAAAGTCCGTTCCTTTGCAGGGGCAGTCCCTGGTCACACCCTATGCCGATGAGGTTCGGACCTGGCTGAAACAGGGCATCAACGGCACAACCATTCACCAGGCCCTTGTCAGGAAATATCGTTTCTCCGGCAGCTATTCCAGCGTCCGCCGCTTCCTGGCCACCGTTAAGGAATCCACACCCGAGGTCACCTGCGTCCTTGATTTCAAACCGGGCGAGGCGGCCCAGATCGACTTCGGCAAGGGGCCGACGATTATCGATGTCATCACCGGCGAAGAGATTTCGACTTGGTTCTTTGTGATGACCCTTGCCTGGAGCCGTCACCAATATGCCGAGATCGTCAGAAATCAGAAAGTCGCCACCTGGCTCGGCTGTCATCGGAGGGCCTTCGAGTTCTTCGGCGGCATTCCCCAAAAGGCGATCATCGATAACGCCAAATGCGCCATTACCCGCGCCTGCTTCCGAGATCCTGTGGTCCAGCGCTCTTATGCCGACTTTGCTTTAGACTGCGGATTCGTGATCTCTCCCTGTCCTCCGGCCGATCCCAAAAAGAAAGGCCGCGTCGAATCGGGGGTGAAATACATCAAAAGAAACTTCCTCCCCTTAAGGGAATTCCGCAGCCTTGCTGACGCCAACAAGCAGCTCAGAGTATGGATCCTGGGTCAGGCCGGCAACCGCATACATGGCACGACAAAGCAAAAGCCGCTTACCGCCTTTGTGCAGACTGAAAAAGATTTACTAAAACCGCTGCCCGACGTGCCGCCCGAGACGGCCGTCTGGGCGAAGGTCAAGGTCCATGGGAACTGCCATGTCCAGTATGAGAAGGCCTTCTACTCCGTTCCATTTCGCCTGGTCAGAAAGGTACTTTGGCTCAAGGCAGGCGAAACGGACATCAAGCTCTTTTTGGATCTCGCCTTGGTGGCGATCCATCCGAGGCTTGCCCATCCCGGTGACCGGTCGACGATCGACGGCCATATGCCGCCGGAAGCCCTTGCCTATAAGATGCAAGATCCACAGTGGTGCCTCAAGCAGGCGGAAGCGATCGGTCCAAGCTGCAGTCGACTGATCAAAGTCCTTTTTGAAGACAAAGTCCTCGACAACCTCCGTGCCGCCCAGGGGGTGATCCATCTGGGGAAAAAGTACGGCATCTCACGTCTGGAGGCGGCTTGCAAACGGGCCATGGCCTTTGAGAACCCGAGATACCGTACCGTCAAAACGATCCTTGAGAAGGAACTTGATCAGCTTCCTCCGGAGGGGGAAGCCGTCGATTTCCTTTCCGATGTCTACACCGGGAAAGGCCGCTTCTTAAGAGATAGCCATCACCTTTTAAACTGAATGATAAGGAGAAGATCACATGAACCCAATGCCAGAATTAAACCCGATGCTCAAGGAACTGCACCTCTCCGGTATACTGGATTCACTCGATATCAGAAACCGGCAGGCGATAGAACAGAAGTTTTCTTACACCGATTTTTTAGCGATGATCCTCCAGGATGAAATTGCCAGAAGGGCCCAGAGAAAACTGGCCCTGTCGCTTCGCCGCGCCAACTTTCGCAGTCAAAAGACCTTGGAGGGTTTTGACTTTACCTTCAATCCCTCCATCAACCAGGCCCTCATCATCGACTTGGCAACCTGCCGGTTTATGGATGAAAAGGTTTCGGTCTTTATTGTCGGTCCTTGCGGCACCGGCAAGAGTCACATTGCGCAGGCCCTCGGCCACTGCGCGATCCGTCAGGGCCGGGATGTCCTTTTTACGACCCTGAGCAAAATGCTCTCGAAGCTGCAGGGCGCCAGGGCCACCCATACCTTTGACCGTCAGTTCAAACAGCTGACAAAAGTGGGCTTGCTCATTATCGATGACTTCGGGCTGAAACCGCTTCGTTCTCCGCAGGACGAAGACCTGCATGATGTGATCTCCGAGCGTTACGAGCGGCATTCTACGATTCTGACAAGCAATCTTGATCTGCCGGAATGGACAGATGCCTTTCCGAATCGACTCTTGGGGGTTGCCACGATTGATCGGCTGCGGCATGGCGCTTATAAAGTCGTGCTGGAGGGCAAGAGTTTTCGTTCACCGAAACCCTTACCTAATACGATAAGAAAGAAAGGAAAAAATACTGCAAAAAATGACCTTGAGAAAGGAGGTGAAATGGGCTAATTTTAAACCCTCCGAGATCCCTGATTTGGCCACTTGTTGGTGGCTCCATTAGGCCGATCATCGGTGGCTCCTTTACGGCGATCACTGACAGTGTGTGGGGAACATGTCCGCGTATTGATGTATCTGCTGAAAATATCGGTTCATCCCCACGTGTGTGGGGAACATAATAACGGTGTGCAAACAAGCGGAAGCGTGCCCGGTTCATCCCCACGTGTGTGGGGAACATCCCATACCAAGGGCCTTTTCTTCCCATATCATCGGTTCATCCC
>JALTPW010000767.1 GCA_026999335.1 Chromatiales bacterium | reverse complement strand
GCCGATCACAACACCGCTTATCTTCTGCTCTGAAGCAAGGTCATTAACCGTTTTCAAGGTTTCTTCAGTCATCTTGTTTTACCTGCCGCTTCTCTATGTTCATACTGTCTCGCGATTTTCTACGTTGGGGTTCGTTCCTCACCACCAATCGACATCAATATCTTCACCCTGTCAGGGTCACGAGAGCCATCTAGTTTTGCAATATTTTGTTGCCTTTCATCACAATGTCGCCCGAAGCCTTCACAACGATCTTCTTGCCGTTGATCGTAATGTCACCATTTTTCTTCATCACAATCGTGGCCTTGCCACATTTGATGGTCAGCTCATCCGCAATATCGATGACACCTTTCTTACCGCCTTTAATCGAAAAGTCATCGCCCGCCGTCAATGACATTTTCTTACCAGAAGACACACTGACATCTTTCCCTGCGCTCTCTGAGATATCCTTTCCAGCGCTGACTGATTTGTTGCCACCGATATTTTCACTGCTATTGACACCAACGTTGACCGATTTCACTCCGCCAATTTCTTCCGCCTTTGCGGCACCGATGGTTTCATTCATCGCCGCACCGACGGTTACTTGATAAGCGCCGCCAATAGTAAGTTCTTTGGCAACGCCGATAGTCTCGGCTTTGTTGATCGCAATCGTTTCACTTTTGTTGCTGCCTATCGTCACAGATCGACTGCTTCCTATGGATATCGTCTCATCTGCCCCGACAGTTTCGGTACGATTATTTCCGATTGTCGTGGTTTCATCGTTGCCGACATCTTCTGTACGGTTATTGCCAATCGAGATGGTTTCATCCACTGCCACATCGCGGCTGCGGTTATTCAACACATGCTCTCGCAAGTCGTTATCAACCGTGGTGTCCATATCGAACTGGCCATGAACACGAATCAGTTCATTGCCCTTGGTGTCATCCAGCATGATGGTATTGTCACCACCACCTCCCGGCGTGCTGTTGGTTTTCATGCCACTGATCATGGCGGCGGCAGGCAATCCGTTGGGCGGCTTGTTACTGCCGTTATACACCCGTCCGGTGATAATGGGGCGATCCGGGTCTCCCTCCAAAAATGAGACAATCACTTCCTCACCAATGCGGGGGACATCGATACCACCGAACCCTTTGCCGGCATGCACCTGGGAGACACGAATCCAACAAGAACTGTTTTCATTGTCTTCACCATAGCGATCCCAGTGAAACTGCACCTTTACGCGCCCATGCTCGTCGGTCCAGATTTCCTCGCCGGAGGGCCCGACCACGATGGCGGTCTGTGGCCCCTGCACCCAGGGCCGGGGGGTGGTGCGCAGGGGCCGAAAGGGCTCCTGTGCATTGATGGCATTAACCTCACAGGTGTACACCTTATCTGCTCCACCACCCCCCGAGCCATAATCACCCGCTGTCAGCTTATAACCGGCCGAGACAATAAGATATTCAATATTCTGATCCTCACGCGGGTGGTCGGTCAGCGTGAATAAGCCACCCACGCTCAGGCCACGGGCATCGCCATGGCCAGTACCGCGCTGGTGGTTGGCCTGTATTTCTTCCAGTCTGACGCGTGAATAGTGATCACCATCATTGAATTCCTTGTATTCGCCGGGATAATCGTAAATCTCCAGGTCGGCCTTGGCGTGGTCACGTTTTTTGTTTGAAATGGCCAGCAGATCTTTTTTGGGGGCGGTGAAATCGAAATCCTGATACACGAAGGCGCCGGGTTGCAGTTGCTGCGTGACTTCCCAGGCATAGAGATGTTCCTTTTCTATCACCGTGGAGCCGGCCGGCGGGTGATAGGAGACCTCTTCATAACCCTCGACGGGCTCATGTGAACTGTAACTGTCGGCTAGAACCAGTGTGTGCTTGTCTTCTTCATGTTTGAAAAAATAATAGATCCCTTCCTGTTCCATCAGCCGGTTGATGAAATTGAAATCGCTTTCGCGATACTGGACGCAGTTCACCCACTCTCTGTAGTGGTCGCTCAGGGTGTCCTCAAAATCGCTATAACCGGCCTCACGAAAGACGTCTTTGATGATGTCCGGTACGGTCATGTTCTGAAAAATACGGCAATCCGAGGTTTGGGTAAGAAACCAGAACCAGGGCACGACGGTGGCCTGATAGTTGGCCGTGTGACCGCTGATACCAGTCTGTGCAAAGCGGCTGATATGACCGTTAAAATAGCGCGCACGGCCAGCACCCACCTCTAAGCTCACGGTGACGGTATCACCGATCAGTTGGTTGAAATCAGCGTCAGTGGTGTCGCTGACCAGCTCCAGTTGGTACTCGAACAGCTTACCCAGCTCTTCATAGCCGCTCATGGTGCGTATCAGCAAGACATCATCACCCAACGGTGTCTTGAGCTTGATTTCTCGATTTTCCTGGGTGATTCTGGCCATCGGCTGTTATTCCTTCATCGTCCATCGTCGCTGACGTACAACTGGAACGGCATAACATGTCACTACATTTTCCATGATTAACAACGTCATTGTTGCATGCCATTATTTTACGCCATTCAGTCAAACTGATATTGCAGAATACCCTCTTCGATCCCCACCTTCACTCGCGCAATACTTTGACCCTGCATCATGCGTTTGAGAAGCTCTTCACTGATGGCGGGCAAGACGCTATTGGTCAGAATCGCATCCACCATGCGCGCACCGCTTTCAACTTCGGTGCAGCGGCTGGCAATCAGCTCCACCACCGCGTCATCATATTCAAACGGAATATTGTGATTCTCTGCAATACGTTTTTTAATACGCCCCATCTGTAGCCTGATAATCTTGCCCAGCATTTCATCACTGAGGGGATAGTAGGGAATCACCACTAGGCGGCCGAGCAATGCGGCGGGAAACACCTTTAACAAGGGCGCGTGCATGGCCTGGGCCAGGCCTTCGGGTTCAGGCATGAGTTCGGGATCATTGCACATATTCATGACCAGATCCGTGCCGACAT
>JALTPW010000766.1 GCA_026999335.1 Chromatiales bacterium | reverse complement strand
AGCCTCTCGATATTGGCATCGGAAACACGTGGCGAATAGGGAGGCATGGGCGCAGTGCCCCAGACACCCTTGCCACCTTTCTTGATCTTGACGGTCAATTTGGCCCGCGCATCGGCATCGCCCTTATATTTGGCGGCAACGTCCAGCCAGGACGGACCAACGATCTTTTTATCCACGCTGTGGCAAGCCATGCAACCACTCTTTTTAGCCAAGGCCAGATCGGCCATTACGGAACCTGAGATGGCCATGGAGACCAAACTTAATGCAATTAAAACCGTTTTCATAACTCACCCTCCATAGGCAAATACATAGGCGCACAAGCGCATAGGCAAAATGTCCGCAATACCGCGAAGGTACTCCGCAAAAACTGAACACGCACTGAACATGACTAAATCACTCAGGTATAACCCTTGAATCGTTGCGCATTCTTACGCAAACGGGCCTGTGTCCCGACCCAGGGCGCCTGCCATGCCAGACCCGGGCGCATCAATCCACGGCACAGACGCAGCAGTCCGTCGATATCATCACAGTGCACAAATTCCGGCGCCGGCCCCTGTGCCTTGCGACAATCCATACCACCATCGAAGCATTGATTATGGTAATTGCCCAGCGGCAAGGTCAGGCCGATGGTGGGAATACCCCAAGCCGTGGCGGCGGTTGCCTCACAGGCGCCGCCATCCATGATACGTCGCTGGTGCCTACCCGGCAGCAGCCTTTCCGCCAGATCCGAGAGCAGGCGCATGCCCCCGGGGTCGAAGGTCGTACGCCGATCTCCCAGGCGCACCACCGGCCCCTTGCCGATGTGCGCGCCGGGCAATGTCCGCGAGGCCTCCAGGCTGACACAGACCAATGGGCGGCGCCGCTCATCCAGCCAACCCAGATCGAAGTGCCGCACGGCACCGACAAAACCCACCTCCTCCGCCCGCGTCAACAGACCCAGAAAGGGGGCCCGGTCGGCCTTGCCACGTTTGCACAGATCGATGGCCGTGGAGACGATCGCAAACACCCCGGCCAGATCATCAACAGCGCGGGCATAGATGCGCTTGCCGCTACGCCAGTAAGGCGCCCGGAATTGCAGGCCACCGAACAGCTGTGTTGCCGGCAGGTTGCTCGTCCGTTTACTGCGCAATTGAACCACGGCACTGTCCATCGCCCAGCCCTGCTTGCGCAGTTTGACCTTCCTCAGGCAGCCCTTTTCCAGCATTATCTTCCCGTCAGACAACCAGACCTCGGCCCCGGCCAGATGCTTGACGGGCGAGCCCCCCAGCCATTTCACGGCGAGGTGTTTTTCATCGAGCCAGCGCACACCATGAAAGCCTGGATGATCCATATGGGCGACGAACAGGCGTACCGGCTGTGCGGATTTTTCCCGCAGCAGACGGCGATAGGCTGCGCATGAATCAACGCCGACCAGCAGATTGCCGACAGGGTCTTCGCAACAGGGCACGCCCGCACGCTGCAGGTGCGCGCTGACACAGCGCAGTACATACATCTCCCGGAAGGGAGCGGTGGGCTGGGAGAGGATATCTTTGAGGAGCTGCTGGCGGGTGGTGGTCAACATAAATAAACAACCCCGCAGCAAGCTATCTTGCTGCACTCGACTTTCGCTCTGCGAAAGCGGGGTATTGAAGGGTGCTGACGGGGTCTTGAGAGACCTGGAATACCGTCATTCCCGCGCAGGCGGGAATCCAGAATGTCGGAAATTTCAAGCATGCAGGATGACTCGCTCCGGCGAAAACCAGATCCTGCGGCGGCAATCTCTGGATTCCGGCTAAAAACAGGCCGGAATGACGATAATATCGCAGCATCAAAAGTAGGCGCTTTTCTTAAAGAACCTACTTTTGGTCGGCGAGCTGCGGGGAATTCGACCCAGCGAGACTAAAGGAAAGATCAACCTACAGACTCGGCAGCACGCCGATTGGCAAAGCGGGTGACATCGCTCATCTGCAGTTCACCCTCGTGAACGGCACCTTCGGCAATGGCGATCAGCCGGCTGGTGAGAGTGCCGCGGATGCGCGCCGTGGAGATGATTTCCATCGTTTCACGCGCCACCAGACTTCCCTCCACCTGCCCGGCAATGAGCACATTGTTCGCGACAATGCCACCAATCCAACGACCGCCTTCGGCAATCACCAGGGTGCCATCGATGTCGCAGTCTCCTTCGACGCGTCCATAGACGATACAGTGGCCCGCCCCTCCCATGACGCCGGTGAACGATGTTTCAGGGCCAACGCTGCTGGCAAAACCCTCGACCCGGTCGAGAATCCGCCGGCCCTTTGTCTTACCCGGATTGATGTCTGGCTCGTTGCTCACCACTGAATCACGCGCATACCGACACGCCGCTACCCGTGGCGCTGAAAAACAAGACAGGCGTTGGTGCCGCCAAAGCCGAAGCTGTTGGACATCACCGTATCGAGGCCGGCATTGTCGATGCGCTCACGGGCAATGGGAAATTCCACCGCCGCAGGGTCGAGGGTCTCGATGTTCGCCGAGGCGGCGACGAAATCGTTCGCCATCATCAAAATAGAGTAGATGGCCTCGTTGACGCCCGCCGCCCCCAGGGCGTGACCGGTCAGCGATTTGGTGGAATTGATGTGTGGCACGTGGTCACCAAATACCTCACGCAGCGCGCCCAGTTCCTTGGTATCACCGACCGGCGTGCTGGTGCCATGGGCATTGATATAGTCGACCTTGCCATCGACCGTGGCCAACGCTTGCTGCATGCAACGCACGGCGCCCTCGCCGGAGGGCTGCACCATGTCGTGGCCATCACAGGTCGCACCATAACCCACCAGCTCGGCATAAATCTTCGCACCGCGCGCCTTGGCATGCGCCAGCTCTTCCAGCACCAACAGCCCACCGCCACCGGCGATCACAAAGCCATCACGATGGGTATCGAAGGCCCGTGAAGCCTTATCCGGGGTGTCGTTGTACTTGGATGACATGGC
>JALTPW010000765.1 GCA_026999335.1 Chromatiales bacterium | reverse complement strand
TCACCATAGCCGTTCATGAGTTTAAAAATGGCACGCCAGCGCCGCTGGTCGGCGATGTCATAGGTAACGATATACAGCCTTTCTTCCACGACAGCTCTTACCTCGTGGTAAAGCCGGGGAAATCATTGATGTCTCCCAGAAGATAACGCGCCAGAAGACGGGCTTGAATTTCCAGAATACGCCGGTAGCTGACCCGGTAGCCAAACAGAGGGTGGGTTATTTCCTGACCAAGGCGACGTTCAAAGGCCGCAATAAAACGTTTACGCCCATCATTGGTCAGCGCAACACTGCCTGCCACGAAGATGAAATCACTGGGCCGCACTTCACCGTTGTTAATGGCGGACAGAACACTGGATTCTGCAATGAGCGGGCGAAAGGGCTCCATCATATCCAAGGCCAGAGAGGGACGCCCATAGCGGGGTTGGTGATAAAAACCCCGATAGGGATCAAAGCCGACGGCACTCAGGGTAACGGTCCAGGTTCGTGCCAGAAGGCTATATGCGTAGGATAACAGCGCGTTTACCGGATCTGGCGGCGGCCTGCGCTTACGGAGTTTAAAGTCAAAGGAAAAATTCTGGCTGTCCGTTTCCCGTTTGATCGCTTTGCCAAAGGCGGAAAAATATCGGGCGGCCGCAGCACCCTCAATACCCAGCAATATTTGCTGTGATGAGGCACGCAAGGCCCGGGTGGCATCCCGCTTCAGACCTTCAAGAATTTCACGCGGCTTTTCTTCACCACGCCAATTACGACGCAGCAGGGTGCGGCTGTTCAGTATTTTCGTGTGCACCAGAATTTTAGCGATACGCAGGCTCATTTGTTCGTCGAAACTCGCCTGATATTGGGCAGTGCGCAACTCAACATTTTTGTGTCCGGTTCCAATGCTGTGACCAAAAAACCAGCCGCCGTAGGAATGCCAGGTGATAGGGATTTCCCGTCGCATGAGTTCATTAAGGCAGGGTGTTGTGACATAGACATTGCCCATCAGTACCAATTGTGAAACATCAATCAAGCGAACTTTTGTAACAACCTTGTCTTCAATGCTAACCTCCAGCCGTTCTCCTTTCTTGGCCACTTTGGCGCGGTGGGCCTGCACATAAAGCGGCAGGGATTCATCGCGCCCCACACTCAACGGCCGGGGGTTAACACCACCATCGCGCAAAAAATTCACTTCGTCGGGCAAACATATTCCAACCAGGGAACAGCCGTTGCACTTGGGACTGTCATCCAGAGGCGGAGGCATCCGTCCTCCAGCCGCGATAAGACGCAGGCCGTTGATGGCAGATAACGTGCGATTGCGCAGCTCTTCATCAAATATGACGTTCACTCGCTCTTTGGATCCGGCGAAATAAAGCAGGCCCTGATGGCACTGATAACCGTGCTCTTCCAGTAACATGCCTTGCAGGCAGACCTGAACCCGCTCGGGTTCATACGCACCTTTGGCAACATGAGGCCGTTTGCCACGTTTATAGTCCACGGGAGTAACAGTATTCCCCTCCCCTTCGACAAGATCCAGTTTGGCGATAAGGCCAAGACGGTCGGAGGACAAGGTGATGGAACGAGCATGAAAGCGTTCGTCTTTTTCCTCCGTCTGCGAATCGGGAAGATCACCCGAAGGTTTATCGACACGGCGATGAACATGCCGTCCCTGTACCGTATCCCCCGAATCCGCCCACTCTCCCTGTACCCACTCCAGGTATGCCAGACGTGGACAGTATTCATATTCATTGACCATGCGTGCGGGAAGTAAAGGCAGGTCGCCAGAAAACTCGGGGAATGGCAGAGGAAGCTCACCCTGCGTCTGAGCTTGATTATTCGTATTCATGGACATATGCAGAAATACAGAATTATCCTTTTCCTTTCAGCAACCAGGGAATAGTATCGGGGGTATCCAGCCAAACCTGCCGATGGTCAAATACATAGGCAACCACCTCGTTCTTGTCGCCTATACCCACGTAGTCCGGCGAATATTTGGGCATTTTTCGCCTTCCGGTAAGATAGGCTGGGACGTACCTGTTACTCTCCAGCGCCTGCGGCAGGTTGACTGCGCTTTCTTTCGCCAACAATATCCAGGCATCGGCGCAATCCTCAGATTTTTGCAGCGCCTGCCCGGCCAGTTCAATACGCTCGACGGGATCATTCGATTCCCAAGCCCGGTACATAAGTTCCTGAGCCTCATCAAGAACGGAATCCTGCACTGTGCCGCCGAAAGGCTTCATCAGGTTTTGCATGGCCCGGCAACCGGGCATTCTGACGATAATGTCAGCAGGTGTTTTCTCATTACGTTCCCCCAATCATTTTAAATTCATAGAAAATTCCGGGAAATTTTTTGATACTGTCACGCGTCAGGAAGGCCTGAACGAGTGCTTCTCCTTTAGGTAGGTCGAGTGGGCGCGTCGAGACAGATAGTCATGTTGAGCCTATGATTCTAGTTCACCTCCGTCACTCTGTGAAACAAGCCCAGCCCAAAATGACAACCAAAGCCCAACGCCAGCGGGCCGTTGAGAGGCTGAGAAAAATACAGGCGCAGGAAGCTGCCGCGGGTGTCCGGCTGGGTAAGACCACGTTTGTTGCGAAAGCGGTGGAAGTGAATGACGCGGCGCGCACGTCCTTTCACCGTAACGCTTTCCAGGCATTCGATCCTGGCTGGCTCGAGCAACCCCCTCTCCCGGCACTCGCGGCGGATTTGATCTTCCAGCGTGAACCTCTTCTTGGCGAACCACGGATGCAGGTAGGGCGTAACGGACTGCCACACGACATCCTCGCCAATGTAGCGGCTGCCGGCATAAAAATCACCGGCCGTGCCAACGCCTTCCAGTATCACCTGCCATTCCCGGCCCTGCCTGCCGCGCAACACATTGAAACGCGCCAACACCCGCTGTGTCGCCGCTGATAAACCACCCGACGCGTGCAGCAGGATGTGATCGATACGCCCATCGGCATCGGCATCCTC
>JALTPW010000764.1 GCA_026999335.1 Chromatiales bacterium | reverse complement strand
TTGATACCAATGTCTTAATTGCAGCCCTTAAGTCTAAAAGGGGAAGTGCCTATAAGTTATTGATTTCAATAACGGATAATTTGTATATCCCAAATGTATCGGTACCCCTGTTTGTAGAATATGAGTCAGTAGCAAAAAGAGAAGGGATGCTGGAAGGGCTTTCTGTTGAAGATATCGAGGCCATCCTTGATTATTTATTGAGCAAATCCAGTATTCGTAAAATTTTCTATCTATGGCGTCCGTTTTTAAAAGACCCAAAAGATGATTTAGTGCTGGAAGTGGCTGTGGAGTCACAAAGCGAATACATCATCACCTTCAATAAAAAGGATTTTAAAGGCACTGATAAATTCGGTATCAAAGTCTTAACACCAAAAGAATTCTTGATTGAAAGAGGAGTATTGAAATGAGCACATTAAGTTTAAGGTTACCAGATTCATTGCACAAGGAAGTGAAATCATTGGCCCAGAAAGAGGGGATTTCAATCAACCAATTTATCTCATCTGCTGTCGCCGAAAAAATGTCTGCCTTATTGACGGAGAGTTATCTTAAGGAAAGATCGTTGAAAGGTAATAAAAAATCATTTCTTAAAGCTATGTCAAAGGTTCGTGACGTTGAACCAAATGATGAAGATAAATTGTAGTGAAAACGAAATAAGAGATTGTAGGGACAGTATATCTATTGGCAGGTAGTAGGCATACTGCCATCAAGTATATTACACGGAAGCAAGCAATGGTCAGGATGGCATGCGTGGTGATTCTAAGTTATCCGCAATAGGTATACTGTCCCCGGATTCAGATCTTGTTGTTGGGCCTATGCTTTTATAGCTATTTGGGTACACAGGTAGCTAGGAAAGAACAAGAGTGAAAACTACCCACCGACAGTAAATATTTTCCAGGGCTCTGGATCGACATGGTGATTTCCGGGGCACAGAGTTTGAGCAAGAATAGCAAGCGGACATGCCCCCACCTTTCCCCTCTATTTACTCGTTACGTGACGCGGATTTGTGACTACCGGGATCTGCTGGAGACGCATCTCAGCAATAAGGACAGCCCGGAATCGGCAGGCTAGTGGTGATTGTACGCCTTTGCCGGCTGTCGTATGGTGGTGCGGATCGTATCGAACAGCCGATGCGACGCGTACTCAGGGAGAAGATGCCATGCAAGCGAAGAAAGCGAATGAAGCGACGTCGGTTTATCTGGTCGGCAGCGGTATCGCCGGTCTTGCCAGTGCGGTCTATCTGATCGAGGACGCTGGCGTGCGGCCGGAGAACATCACCCTGCTGGAGCAGTACGACATCACCGGCGGCGCCCTGGATGGTGCGGGCGATCCCGAGCACGGTTTCGTGATCCGCGGCGGACGCATGCACGAGGCCAAATACCGCTGTTACTGGGATCTCCTGTCACGCATTCCCTCGCTGGAGAATCCCGACGTCAGCGTTACCGAAGAAACCTTCGAATTCAACCAACGCTTCGTCTCACACGCCCAGGCACGGCTGCTGAAAGACGGCAAAAAGATGGACGTTTCCAGTTATGGACTCGGCCTCAAGGATCAGGCCTTGATGCTTGAGCTGCTGTTCCTGCCCGAGGCGGCACTAGGCAGGAAGCGTATCGAGGACTGGTTCACCCAGGAGTTCTTCGACACTATTTTCTGGTACATTTTCACCACCATGTTCGCCTTCCAGAAATGGAGCTCACTGGCGGAGATGCGCCGCTACATGAAGCGCTTCATGCACCTGGTGGCGGGCCTCAACCATCTTGGCGGGGTAATGCGCACCAAATACAACCAGTATGACTCGGTGGTGCGGCCGCTGCTGCGCTGGCTGCGGGAGCGCGGTGTGAAGCTGGCGCTGGGCACCCGTGTTACCGATATCGACTTCAACCTCGCCGCCGACAAGAAGACCGCCAGCCTGATCCGCATCGTGCGTGATGGCCGCGACGAGGAGATCGCCCTCGGTGCCGACGACTACGTGTTCATCACCAACGGCTCAATCACCGAAAGCACCGACAACGGCACCTGGGGTCGCGCCCCGCGTCTGCTTGGCGAGGATCAAGCCGGCGCCTGGCAGCTATGGAAACGCATTGCCAAAAAGGATCCCGCCTTCGGCAATCCCGGCGTGTTCTGCGACGATATCGAACTGCAGAAATGGTATTCCTTTACCGCCACCCTGCACGACAGCACCTTCCACGACTACATGGAGGACTTTAGCGGCAACGTCGATGGTACCGGTGGCCTGGTCACCCTGACCGATTCCAACTGGCTAATGTCCATCGTCATCGCCCGCCAGCCCCACTTCCCCAACCAGCCGAAGGAGGTGAAGATCTTCTGGGGCTACGGTCTGTACGTGGATCGTATCGGCAATCACGTGAAGAAGAAGATGTCCGACTGCAGCGGCGAGGAACTCCTCGAGGAGCTTTGGTATCATCTCAAGGTGCAGGATCTGATGCGACCCGTGGTCGAGGCCGGCAAGGTCAATTGCATCCCCACCGCCATGCCCTACATCGACAGCCTGTTCATGCCCCGCGAGCCGGGCGACCGGCCCGAGGTGATCCCCCATGACTCCACTAACTTCGCCTTCCTCGGCCAGTTCGCCGAGGTACCCGACGACTGCGTGTTCACGGTGGAATACTCGGTGCGCTGCGCGCAGACGGCGGTCTACGGCCTCTTCGACTGTGGCAAGAAACCCCTGCCTGTCTACGTGGGCGCAAACAGCCCCAAGGCCCTCATCGAGGCGACACGGGCTATCAGTCACTGAGCAGCGATTGGGGCAGGCTACTTGCCGGCAGGGATAACGTGAAGTGGCTGCTGATGCATTTAAGGGGTCAAAGCCCAATGCCATTAAGTTAACAAAATTATGACTGTTTTGTAGGTTGGTGGTGAGCTTGCGAACCCCAACGAAACCAACAATGTTGGGGTTCCTGCGTCACCACCAACCTACAACAAGCAGGACGTCAGG
>JALTPW010000763.1 GCA_026999335.1 Chromatiales bacterium | reverse complement strand
CTATCTGCACCCCGGGTGAGTGAAAAATTCGATCTGTCTGCTGCCAGACAACCCAATGCTTCGGCAAGAGTGACGACACGTCCAATAACTATCAGTGAGGGTGGTCGGAAGTCAAGTTCATGCGCCCGTTGTGTGATATCCGCCAGGGTGGTGATGCAACGTCGCTGTTTGGGTTGGGTGCCATTTTCGATAATGGCCGCAGGTGTCGTTGCGGACAGGCCTGCCGCCATGAGTTTTTGGCTGATTTCAGACAGGTGTCCGAGTCCCATGTAGACCACCAGGGTGGTGTCGGGATCGGCCAGACTGGCCCAGTTCAGGTCGAGTGGCTGATTGGCCTGACAGTGGCCGGTAACGATGCGTACCCCGGAGGACAGGCCGCGATGTGTAAGGGGGATGCCGGCGTAGGCACTGCAGCCTGCGGCCGAAGTAATGCCGGGAATGATCTCAAAAGAAAAACCATGTTCATGTAAGTATTTTGCTTCTTCGCTGCCGCGGCCGAAAATGAAGGGGTCTCCGCCCTTCAGGCGTACGACTTGGCGTCCTTTGCGGGCCAGATTCACCAACAGGCTGTTAATTTCATCCTGGGTCATGTGGTGGCGCCCTGCGGCCTTACCGACATAGATGCGCTTGGCGCCAGTGGGGAGAAGTTCAAGAATGGCCGGAGAGACCAAACGATCATAGACGATAACATCCGCTTGGCGAAGAATCCGCTGTGCCTTGACCGTCAATAACTCGGGATCGCCAGGGCCGGCTCCCACCAAGTAGACATCAGGTATTTTGTTCATGCTTCACCCTACCTCTTATTTGAAGTTAACGAACAATGATATTTTTTTCCAGTATTCCCTGCCTGGTTGTGTTTCAGGGAGTTAAAAAATTGATAAAAAAGGGGGGGTAATAAGGATCTATTACCCCCCTGAGTTTACACCCGTTTAGTAGATATCGTTCTGGGTGTTCTTGACATTGAACTTACCGGTCGGGGTGATCAGGCGCTTGTCCTTGATGATGTTTTTGACCTTGCGGGTCTTATCGTCATACACCACGATGGCGGATGTCTCCGTCTCACCATTCCAGATCGAGATCCAGACCTCGTCACCGGCAGCATTGTATTCAGGCTGTACGGCACGACCGCCGGTCAGTCCCGCATCCTTGACGACGTTGATCGTCTTGGAGCCGGCCTTGAGATTGTTGATGTCAAACACCGCCACAGAACCGAAGGTTTCTGAGTCCGGGTTCAGTGGTGCATCGACCCACAGATTTTTGGATTTTGGATGGGTCTTGATAAACAGCGAGCCACCACCCAGACCGGTGAGGTTGTCCACCACCTTCCAGGCATGTTGCTTATGATTCACAGGATCGGTACCGATGATGGCGATGCTGTCATCACCCAGATGACTGGTGGCCCAGACGGGGCCATATTTGGCGTGGGTGAAGTTGGCGCCACGGCCCGGGTGTGGAATCTCTCCGACCTCGATGTTCTTCACCAGCTTGGAGGTCTTGGAGTCGACGACCGAGATAATGTTGGACTTGTTTGCCGCTGACATGAAGTAACGGTGGGTGCGATCCCAGCCGCCGTCATGCAGGAACAGGGCCGCATTGATGGAGGTCACTTTAAGGTTATCGATGTCGGAGTAGTCCACAGCGAGAATCTTGCCGGCTTCCTTGATGTTGACAATGAACTCGGGTTTCTCGTGTGAGGCGATGATGGCTGCCACGCGTGGCTCGGGGTGATATTCATTGTTGATATCCATTCCCCGGGTGCCCTCGATGCGTAGTGGCTCCAGGGTCTGACCATCGGTAATGATGTATTGCGGTGGCCAGTAGCAGCCGACGATGCCGTACTTGTCTTCCCAGCCCTTGAACTTAGAGGTCTCCACCGAGCGGGCCTCCATGCAGGGATGCAGTTCGGCAACCTCGTCCGGTTTTTCCATCCACAGGTCGATCATGACCACCTTGCCGTCGCGGCCAACCACATAGATATAACGGCCGGAGGCGGACAGACGTGAGATGTGCACGGCGTAGCCAGTATTGACGACGCTGATGATCTTCTTGGTGTCGCCGTCGATCAAGGCGACCTGGCCCGCATCACGCAGGGTGACTGAGAAAATATTCTCCAGATTGTAGTTGTTCATCGGCTTCGTCGGCCGCTTGTTCGGCGGTATGACAAGCTTCCAGGTTTTGCGGATTTCCGCCATGCCTTTTTCCGGGGGCTGGGGTGGCTCGTGCTGTAGATAACGGGCCAGAATCTCAATGTCCTTGGCATTCAATTCCAGTTCCCAGCCTGGCATACCGCCCTCGGTGCCATAGGTAATCATTGCATTCAGCGTTTCGGTGCCGCGTTCCAGAGTAATGTCTGTGGTCAGTGGCTTGCCGGTTGCGCCCTTGCGCAGTACGCCGTGACAGCCGGCGCAGCGTTCAAAGTACAGTTTTGTACCTTGGTTAAAGTCTGCTTCGCTCATCTTCGGAGCGCCAGCAAAGGCCGTTCCTACAGACAGTTGCGACGCCAGAGTCAATGCGGCGCCAGTGAGTACTAGTTTACCAATTCTCATTTTATCGCTCCTCCTGTAACCTGTAATAGGTCGTTCCCATACAAGAAATGCTTTCAAATAAAAAAAATCACAGATTTTCTTTATTCCGCTCCATAACGACTTCCTCGCACTACAACAGTCCTTTCCTGTACTGCACTCTGCCGAGTATGAAAGATTCAAGCCCATATACCTTGATGTAAATCAAGCGAATAAGACTTCGAACATTCGTGTATTTACCCACTGTTTTCCTGGTGTGCCCTGACTTTTTTGTACATTCTCAATGCCGAGTAAATGTTTAAAAACAACAACAAGGATGAAAAAGCGAATAATATTGCCAGAGGATACAGAAACCATAGTGGTTTTAACACGCTGCAGAGGAATAAAAGTAGTGATAATCCATGCAGATAAAATTGCCGGAGAGCCCACCGATCCAGGATGATTTCCTTCATGTTGGGCAGTTTTACTCGTGCGTTATTTTGGCTCTGCAAATGCAGCCAGATGAGGAAAGGAACAATTTTGTACAACATACCATTGACCACCGATACGACAAAACCGGCGATAAACAGGATGCCGAGCAGATAGCCGAATCGATGCCAGTTCGCCAGTGCCGGCCACAGTTGCCCGGCTATCCAGAGGAGTGTGCATGCCAGAAGACTGTACATGGCAAGGTGCCAAAATCGTAATGTTACGTCCTTAAGGTGTCGCCGCCGGTGTCTTTGCAGGTAAAGGGTGGTGCCGGCAAACAGGGCGAGGCCGACGGCGAGTGTCGAGGACAGGGCGCCCATCAGCAATGTCTGTGTCACGGGTTCGACAATGGGCAGCAGAGATATACCGGCCCACGACACCAGTCCTGCCAGTATTAGTTTCGTCAGCCAGCGTTGCATCCATTGCGGATAACGGGGGGTCATTTGAAACATGGGCACAACCTCATAGGCAACGCCGATAACCAGAACACCCATCCAGCCGATGAGACCCCAGGCCAAATGGACATCGGTCCATGACTTTGACAGGCCGGTGTCGAAAGACCAGATGTGTTCGGCAGCGAGTCTCAGACCAAGGATAACGGCAACCACGAGTGAGCCGACGGCCAGCCACATGCCGCTGACGGTCGAATTGTGTGTCTTTGCCTGCGCCAGGGAAAAAATGTTGACGGCGATGAACAACAAAAAGCCGGCGCCTAGAAAAAACACGGAAAGCTGTATTGCCGGGTTATTGTTCAGCAACAGACCGCCAGCCAGAACCAGGGCTCCCAGGGTCAGCAGAATATGGATGAGGGTACTGACCAGAAGGGGACGTGGCATAGGGGAGCCCGTCAGCACCGGCAGCATTTGTGATATTGCTCCCACCATCACCAGAGAGATATAACCCAGGGCGATGAGGTGTGTTGCCGCGAGTGTCGCTGGTGTCCAGCGACTCAACAGAGTGTCCGGTCCATAGCCTATGAAGACGATCGCAGTCAGAATACCGAACAATGGCGCGGTGAGGAAAAAGCGCAAGGGCACGGAAAGTGGTGGGGCTTGGGCCAGGGAGAGTCCGGATCGTATTGTCATCTTGGTTGTATTGTTGTTAGAGGGTTGTTGTCCATAGCTGACTGTAAGATGTGTTCTCCTGACTTGTTCAACACAAATTGTGTGAGTTTTACTATTTTCCCGACAAAAAACAAAGGCTTGTTGTCGCCTGGTTTTACCGATACGTTCTTGTCTCGATACAGGCGGCCTAAAAGTGTTTAAAAAAAGCGCTGATGCTTGGAAGTCTTGACGATTTTTTATCACATATCAGTTCCCCCGGAATTGATCAGGGGTTCTTGCAGTGAATAATGACGGAGATCCCGTGAAGCAGGCCGGACAAGTATGGCCAAAAAAGGGAGCTGTTAGCGGCCAGATTTGCTTCCTTGCAATCTTCTCCTTGATTGCAAGTGCCAGCCATGTAGTCTGTGGTGAGATCAGGAGGTCGTAGAACCTACGTTGCCCAACTAAAAACTTCTGGATAGCGACCCACCCGGTCTATCCTTTTCTTCGTCAAATAGAGGAACTATTCTCTTCAAGTGATAAGCTTATTTGGTTCGCTGTCAGTTATATGCGTCGCAAGCGATTAAGCCCGGTCGTTTTCCATTGATCCATTATACCATTGGCAGGTCATTGGACTTCGTGTCATTTCATTGCGAGATCAACGGCTTTCTTCGCGATATTGTCATTTTTTCGCCAAACAAATATTTCAAAGAGGGTTTGTTTTCCTTCACGGATGCAATGTTTATATCCATATTCGTCCAGGACTGTATACAGAGGAAACGGTTCCCGATTATGCAATATGCGCAGGTAGTGTCCGGGCGTCAGTATTTCAACGGCCTCCAGAATTTTCTCCATGGGGCCTGGAGGGTCGAGTTCGCTGACATTCAGCACTCGTTCTTGTTCCATTTGGCGATGCCCCTTTTTTTCTTCATGTTGGTGAATGTGCGCCAGTATTTTCTCCTGGTCACCTGCCAGTATATTATCCGCCATGGGGTAGAGGATGTTTTCTTCCTTGGTATTATGTTGTCGCATCATGACCAGCAGGGTTTCAGATGAACCGAGGAAATGATCAGCATCCTGTTTTTTGATATCACCCTGCATGTCTTGCATGAGTTGTCGCATATCATCGTGCTCCAGGCGCATTACCTGTGTGGGGCCTGCTGCATTTGCGGAGTGTTTATTGAGTGCAGGAAACAGAATACTCTCTTCTTTGAGGAAGTGTTCATTCATTTCGTCAATGAACCTTGTTAAGATCTCTTTTGCTTGCCACCATTCATGTCGCTGAACATGTTCTTCACTGCGAAAAAAAAGTTCGTCACAACGTACATGATCCGATGAAAAGGTGTCGCTGATTTTTTCCATGCTGTCCTCTTCATCTCCTTGATTAAGGCGTGTCCCTTTGTATAATCCATTCACCAAATCGTACATTGATCTATATCAATATGCTGATACATTATACAAGTTCGGGTTCTCTTGCCAAGAAAATGGCGGGGGATCTTGTTTCTGCAGGTATATCTATGCTATCAATCCGGGGGCGGTTATCTCATCTGCAAACGGGGTTCAATTGCAGGGTGATCTCCCTATGAAAAATTGTTATCGAGGAAAATGGTCATCTGATGAATGAAAATAAGATTATTTTGACGGTGGTGGCGGTGGCGACCGTGTTGATGTTCCTGTTTCTGCCGACATTCACTTTTCATGAAGAAGGCTTGAGGGGGGAGTACCATTTCATTTTAAACATTCCTGCGGATCACCAGATCAATGGCCCCCTGATATTGGTTGAATGGCTGGGCATCGTCCTGTTTGCCGCCGTTGCCTGGACATTGGTAGGCTCGCGTAACAATAAGCGCAAGAAAGCCGAGAAAGAAAATGAGGAAAACAATGAGAAAAACAACAGGGACGAAAATGTGCAGGGTACTACAGCGGTAGAATCAGTGAAAAACAGCACTGAAGGCTCTGGTTCTGAGTCGTCGGGTGCGGATTCCGGTTTGGATCAGGCGCAGAAATAAGCCGGGAATTTTTCAGTTGCCAAATCGCTCGAAACGAAGTTAACTATGGCCTGTCGGTGGCGTCAACTTGAAAAGACAGAGGTGTTATATACTGTCGATGATTGATCTACATCATGGCGCAGCGTGAAACATGACTTATTTTTTGTTTGAGGCAAGGTAATAGTGACAACGATGAATACATCCCAAGAAATAATGGCGACCCGCAATGGTGAAAAACAGATAGCATACTGGCTTCTTGCGGTATGCGCTGCGATTTTTTTCATGATCGTTCTGGGTGGGGTTACACGCCTGACGCACTCTGGTCTTTCCATGGTCGAGTGGGAGCCCATCATGGGGATTGTTCCCCCGCTAAATCAGGCTGAATGGGAGGCGACATTCGAAAAATACAAGCAGTTTCCCGAGTACCAGTTAAACCTGGGTATGGATCTTGACGGCTTCAAGTCCATCTTTTTTCTGGAATATGTACACCGCGTATGGGGGCGGATGATCGGTCTGCTGTTTCTGCTTCCATTTTTGTACTTTCTTGTCAAGGGACATATCAAAAAGCCCATGATGCCCAAGATGGCCATCATGTTCGTACTGGGTGGGCTACAGGGAGTCATGGGTTGGTATATGGTAAAAAGTGGGCTAGTCAACGACCCACAAGTCAGTCAGTACCGGCTGACCGTACACTTGACGGCGGCCTTCATCATTTATGCCTATATTTTCTGGACGGCAATGAATCTCTTGTTTACCAGGCCCAAGCCGCATGTCATCGATGCCAGGCCGTTACAGCGTTTTGCATGGTGGGTGACGGGCTTGTTGAGTGTGACCATTATCTCCGGTGGGTTCGTGGCAGGCCTCAAGGCCGGTCTGGCTTACAATACCTTTCCGCTGATGGATGGTCATTTTATTCCTCATAACATGTTCGCCCTTGAGCCCTGGTACCGGAATTTCTTTGATAATATTGCTGCGGTGCAATTCGATCATCGCCTGCTGGCGGAAATTTCATTGCTCCTTGTTGCCGCCCTGTGGTTTGTGTCGCGGCGTTATCATCTGACCGCTCGTGCTCGCACGGCGTTTCACCTGCTGCTAGCCATGACGGGGGTGCAGGTCATACTGGGCGTGGCGACATTGCTGCTTGTGGTGCCTACGTGGCTGGGCGCCACCCATCAGGGCGGTGCCGTGGTTCTGTTCACCCTTGCGCTAAATGTCAATCATGCACTCTTGACCGACAGATAGAATGACCGACAGATAGAGGATCACCCGGCTTTACGCGATACAAAACGGCAAGGTGCTGTGCTTTGTGTGCATATTTTTTAGACGCTGGCAGATTGATCGCTGCCGGGAGGCTCTATTGGGGCGGGGGGTTGATGGTGGACATCATGATAAATGCCAGGCCGAAGAGGATAATGAAAAAGAGAAAATGCCGGTAGGGTATCGGTTTTCCATAGGCGGCCTCAAAACGATTAAGCGCCCAATCGGCGAAAAAATAGGCGGCGACTGCGCCCAGTGTATAGAGAATGGCAAATTCCAAGGTTGTCAGTCTCCTGTTTGTTATCGTGTTGTGTGGCCAGGGATCGTCAGATACGCTCTGCAAGGAGCGAGCAGGTTCCTGAACCGCTGGCGTCACGCCGCAATGGCCCTGGTCGATCTCGAACCGGTTTGGCGTCAGTTTGTCTGCCAGCACTGGCGCTAACAGATTTTACAGGCATAGGCGCAACCCAAGCATGCCAGCCCCGGGCCGCACCCATACTTTATACATATTTTGCTTTATTGCAATCCATTCATGAAGTCCATCATCTCGTCAAGTTTCTCACCTTTCAGCTTCATGGAGGGCATGGTGGTTTTTGCCTTGGGGTCTCCGGTCAATTCCTTGATTGCCTTTTTGCCGTCGCCGAGCCACAGACGCATGTTTGCATCATCCCATACCCAGTCGGCGTTTTTCAGGCTCTTGCTGTACTTGCTGAAGCTGGTTGAACCGGCTTTATTCCCCATGAGATTTTTCAGGCCGGGGCCGACCTTGTTCGCTGTACCAAAATCATGACATGCCTTGCACTTGGCCTCAATGCCAGCGCTGACGTTCATGCTTAGAAAGGCGCTGGCGGTAATGATGGTGGCGGCCGCTGTTTTGATCATCGTATTCATAAAACTCCTCCTGTCGGATTATGGGTGCCCAGCTGCAGGATTATCGCGAGTAAAGAGTTTGTCACCTTGATATACGTCAAGCTACGGTTACATTTTGTTTGCAGAATTGCAAGATAACATGTCTAAACAGGGGCTGGCTCACCCCCCTGATTCTAGCTCATACCACCCTCTGTTTCTGTTGTCTGGCGATGTCTGATCGCTAAATATCATTATAAATAGGCGGTTTCGCCTGTCTGCTCCTTGGCGCTGTAACGAGGGCAGGGATCAACCCTATGCGGGAAACATTGAAAAATGTCTTGCTAACCCATGGATGGTGCTTTGAATCCGAAATTCTAAACTTTTGTGTTGCAAATCGAGCCGTGATGGC